>VXPQ01000009.1 GCA_009839485.1 Bacteroidetes bacterium SB0662_bin_6 | reverse complement strand
TACGCCTCGGAAGCCTATACCCGCTTCACCGTGGCGAACGACACGGGTATCGTCGCCATCATCGAAACGCTCAGCGACGTTTTCTGGGACAAGGAGGAGGGGATGCGCGAACTGGTCAAATCGCGGCGCCAGACTTCGAACCTGGGTATAGAACTGACCGATTACTTACCGGCAGCGCTGCTTATGGCCAATCTCTACGACGACGATATAGCGCTGGCGGGATACAATTTTGTCGGTGTAACGCACCCGGACGCACTCGACATATACCGCTTCGCGCTACAAGGCACGCGTCTTATAGACGACCGCCTTGTGTATGACATTGCGGTCGCGCCGAAAAGTCGGCTGAATACCGGATTTGTCGGCAAAATTGCAGTCCTTTCCGACGAATGCGCCCTGCTTGAGGTCGCGCTCGAGCCGGGAGAAGCCTTCCTGTTTCCGCCTCCGGTCACAGGCATAAACGCCACGCTCTACCAGCAATACGACTCTTTCGATGGAAGCGCATGGCTCCCGGTCGATTTTCGATCCGATATTGGCGTCGACATATCCTTTGGCCCCCTCCTGACCTTTCCGACCTTCAAGGTCAGGCAAGTCTCCCGTCTCACCGATTACCGGATGGAAGCGATTCTGCCGGATTCGCTCTACGCCGAGGGTAAATATCTCGGCATAGATCAGGAGGCGGTTGCCGCCGACACGCTGCTGGACCGTGAAGGCGTTGCCGTGCCGTTCGAGGAGCCGGAGCGGGTGGCTTACGCCGGAATAGACAGTACCATGACGATCGGAAAGGCGTTCGAGCCGACCGGTTTACTCATGCGACTTCCCGGCCAGACAGACGCACAGGCAAACGAAAACGACGAAACGGAAGAACCGGGCTTTTTATCCGGATTCATTGCCGGGACCGAGTGGGTGCAACCCCGTTTTCGCTTCAACCGCGCGGAAGGATTCCACGGAGGGTTGTCCACGGAATACGAATCGGATCGTTTTTACCTGGAGGGCGGCGGCGGTTGGAGCCGTGAACTGGAGGATCCATGGTCGTACGATATCTCGAGTGAAATCCGGATCGGGTCGGAACGACGCGGCTTCATCGGTGCATCGTACTTCCACGGGGTTGAGCCCCGGATACGGTCGCGCCAGTACGGAGCGATGTATGCCACCATGTACAGTCTTTTCGGGGCCGGAGATTACTTCGACTATCTTCATAACCAGCGAGTGCGCATTTCCGGGGGGTATAATCGGAATCTCTTGCGGATTACGCTTGCCCTGCAACGCGAAATCCCCGAATCGGTCGAAGCGGTCACCGCCTACGATCTTTTCGGCAAACCGGGCGAGCCGCGCCCGAATCCACCGGTTTCACACAAGGAACTACGATCCGCCTCCGTGACTGTTCGTTATGGTGACCCGGCAGACCTGATGGCCACGCTGTTAGGCGGGGGACGTTATGCCGAACTGGAAATAGAGACTGGTGACGATGAAAATATCTATGAGGACTACCTGCGCATCGCCACAAATATCCGATGGACTTTTCCGACCTTTTTCTCGCGCAGATTTCTGCCGAACGCATTGTCCGTCCACTTGACGGCAGGAAGCTACCTCGGACATCTGCCCGTTCAGCGATTTGGAATCATAGACGGCACCTTTGGGAACGGCTTTGTCTTCGGCACACTACGTACGCTGGTCGGGCGTCCGTACGAGGGCAATCGGTATGCCGGATTCTTCTGGGAACACAACTTTCAAACGATACCCTTCGAAGTGCTGGGTCTGCAGGGCCTGGCGCAGCGAGGCTATGGCATCATCGTCGGCGGAGCCCATGCGCGAACCTGGATATCCCGCCCCAATCCGGTCAAACGACCCGACCTCCATCTTTCCTCGCAGGGCATGCACCATGAAATAACCGTTGCGCTGAACGGCATTTTCGGTTTCCTGCAGGTCGGTTTTTCCCAAAGGCTCGATAAACCCGACCACAATATCGGCATCAGCATGAAGCGATTTTTTTAAGTGAAAGGGGGGTTCCCAACAACTCTTTTTCAATAGGATCGCCGGTCAAGCACCCGGTACTGGATCGCCTCTGCAAGGTGTTCAGGCCGTATCGTTTGGGATGTCGCCATATCCGCAATGGTGCGAGCTACCTTGAGTATGCGGCCGTACGCCCGGGCGCTAAGGCCCAGCCGCTGAATAACCGTTTTCAGAAGATTTTCCCCCGTGGCGTCCAGCGAACAATATTTCCGGACGAGCCGCATCGACATCTGGGCATTGCAATAGGCATTGTGCGGCAAGCCTTTGAATCGCTTGCGCTGTATCTCCCGCGCAGCCAATACGCGGCGCCGTACATCCTCCGACGATTCGGCCTCTCCCCGGTGAGATAATGTGTCGAACGGTACGGGCAGCACTTCGAGATGCAGATCAATGCGATCCATAAGGGGACCGCTTATTTTTCCGAGATACCGCTGAATCTGAGCCGGGGTGCATACGCAGTTTCCGCTCAGGCTGTGCAGCATCCCGCATGGGCATGGATTCATACTGGCGATAAGCATGAACCGGGCAGGGTACGCTACCGTAATGCGCGCCCGGCTGATCGTGATTTTCCCTTCTTCCAGCGGCTGCCGCAGCACCTCGAGGACCTGCCGCTTGAATTCCGGCAATTCGTCCAGGAACAGCACGCCGTTGTGCGCCAGCGAGATTTCTCCAGGCATCGGATTGCTGCCCCCGCCACACAAGCCGGCATCCGAAATAGTATGATGAGGAGCACGAAACGGCCGCGTCGTCACCACGCCCCGTTCGTTCAATACCCCGCCGACCGAATGAATCTGCGTCGTTTCCAGGGCTTCTTCCCGGCTGAGCGGGGGAAGTATAGTCGCAATCCTCCGAGCCAGCATGGTTTTCCCTGCGCCGGGAGGCCCCACCATCATCGCATTGTGTCCCCCCGCAGCAGCCACCTCAAGCGCCCGTTTCACGTCCTCCTGCCCCCGAACGTCTGAAAAGTCGCAGTCGACCCGCCGGGATTCGTGATCAAGCCGATAGGTGTTTTCCCTGAATGGAACCGGCCCGCCGGGCGCTTGCCTGAGGAAAGCATGCCCTTCGCGGATATTGGCCAAAGGAAGCACCTCCATATCGTTGACCAAAGAGGCTTCTCTGGCGTTTCCGGAAGGTACGATCACGGATTTCATGCCTTCCCTCCTGGCCCGCATCACCATAGGCAACACCCCCCGAATCGGGCGGACATCGCCGTTCAGCGCAAGCTCTCCAAGGACGCATGTCGTTGCAAGCGCCTCGTGCTTCGCGTCCTGCATGTGGGCCGCCAGTAATCCCAGCGCAATCGGAAGATCGAACGCCGCTCCTTCCTTCCTGAAATCGGCCGGGGCGAGGTTAATGGTGATCTTTCCATGAGGCAACGGGATGCCCGTGTTCTGGAAAGCAGCGTATATACGATCGCGACTCTCCCGAACCGCTCCGTCCGGCAAGCCCACCACGGCATAACTCGGCAATCCCGTCGAAATGCTTGTTTCGATCTCGACGGGAAGGGCATCTATGCCACACGTAGCGGCGCTCCGAACATGCGAAAGCATGGAAGCGTGTCATGATTTAACAGGCGAAATACGACGAACCCGCCTATAGACACGAAAAACGGGCAGGCATAACCTTCAAACCGCATATTCCGTACTTTTGGGTAATCCCATGCCCGGTGGGGGCCCCGCTGACCGCGTCATTCCGCATTATGCGGGGCCGCCACATACACTGCTTCATCATTCCTTGCCAACGCACCCCTCTCAGCCTCTGAGCTTTGCGGACTTAGGGCCTGTTGACACTAATCAGAGTATCCCGATGACGTACGGCATTACAGGCAATACACAAAAAAACCGCCTCTGGGAGCCGGTCGCAGAACTGGTTACCTGGCTGGAGCGCGAGGGGCTCTCCTTCAAGTTGAATAGCGACCTGGCCAACGGCCTGAGAGAACGGGAACTGCTGGATGCCGCGCTATGCGGATCCAGCGCCACCAGGGATCTGGCGCAGGAATCGGATATCATCCTGTCGTTCGGCGGCGACGGCACCCTGCTGACCAGTGCTCAGGAAGCAGGGACTTACGGAACGCCCATTCTCGGCATAAATATCGGACGGCTGGGCTTTCTGGCCGATATCGAAGTAACACAGGTCCGGGACACGATCAGATCCCTGGAACAAGGCATTTACCGGATCGAGGAGCGCCTCCCGCTGACGGCCCGGGTGACAAGCCCGAACGGTGACCGTAAATACTGGGCGCTCAACGAATTCGCGCTGGAGCGCAGCGGGTCGGCGGGACTCATATCCATCCGCGTGACCGTGGACGGCGTACACCTGAATGACTACTGGACCGATGGCCTGATCGTCGCCACCCCGACCGGATCGACCGCATACTCGATGTCGGCCGGCGGCCCGATTGTCGTCCCGGGAAGCGAGGTGTTCATTCTCTCCCCGCTTGCGCCGCACAGCCTCACGGTGCGCCCCATCGTACTGTCCGCCGATTCGATCATCGAAGCCGAGGTATTGAGCAACGACACGCCGTATGTATTGGGCTTCGACGGCAACAGCCAATCCTTCGACCACGACGAACGCTCCGCGGCATTCCGGTTCAGCAGAGCAAACCACCGGGTACGCCTTGTCAAGCTTCCCGAACAGCACTACTTCCAGACGCTCCGTTCCAAACTGATGTGGGGCGCCCGGGGAAGAGATTAAGGAGCCTCTGATTAAATCCGCATGGGCGAGGACCTTGGGACACGCCTTCTCTCAAAACATAAACGTGCGGTTGACGAGCCCCTAAAACGAAACCTCGATCGTGACGCGTCCCATTCTGTTCTTTCCTTTGCGGCTAAATTCTCTTTCATCTCCCTCCTGATAATCCGAGCCGAACCACCACAGGTTAGGAATGATACGCACGTTTTCATGGGGTGCAAAAGCCATTCCCGCCAACACGAACGTTTCGTTAAGCAGGGGATCGATTCGTCCGAATTCGCCATCGTTCCTGGTCAGATCGAGCCGACCCACAAATTCCACCAGCGGATTAAGCCTGATCGATCCGAACACACTGATACCGGATAGCCGGTTGAGCGGCTCATAAGAAGCCGTTTCTATAAATCCAGCCGCATTTTCGCTTCTTACGGTATACGCCTGCTCCTCCTCCAACTTCAACTCGTAGAGGAAGGCTTCCAAACCGAATCGGACAATGTCTCCCTCGTATCCTCCGAACACGGAAGTCCGCATTTTACGGTACGGGCGAGATATATCGATATCCCCCTCTATGATAAAATCGTCCAGGTACTTCTCGTAATCCGCCCCCACCGAGAAGACCAGTTTGTCGGACGGGTGGATGGAAATTTGAGCATATCCCTTCTTGTATTTGTCGTCGTCTGCACGATTCCCGTTGCCGTTGGCCAGCATCACCGCGTAGCGAACGAGATCGCCGCGCACCGGAACAGGGCCGTCGAACCGAATCCCGAAATCGCGGGACGAGTTGACCCCCTGCAGATCGAGAATGGTCTTTTCCAGACTGCGATATCCCCAAACACCCTCCGAGAGCTGGAACACGGGAGGCGGCATGACGCCTAACCTGGCGGAATGATCGTCAGTGTACTTCCAATCGATCCACATATCTTTCACAAAGGGGACCGGTCCACCGCTCCCGACTTTGCTATCGCTGGCCTCCAGACGAAAGCGGGCCCTGAAACGCTCGGAAATCGCCGCGTCGGTCGTCAGGTACAGTCTCCGGTACGTGAACCCGTGGAATGCGTCATTGATGGTTGCATCGCGGTCGCTATCCCACAGATTATCCTTGGGCTTTTGCCATAAAGCGGTCTCATCGTCATCGCCGAACCGGTAAAAATAATCCACATAGCCCAGCCCGCCGACTTTTACGGTTTGCCCTGTGGCGTCGCCTGCAAAAAGAGATATGATTAACGCTATTGCAAGAAGTGTACGATTCAGTGTAGCGTTCATGGCTTTACTTTCCTTCAGGGTATAGACATTGACCCTGATCGGCAACGTGTGAAAAGGCTTCCATCAAGTCCGGGCTGGACGCTGCCGGTATAATAGCGCGTAAATGTTATGCAGATATTATGCGAGTATTACGAATGACCCGCCTGGACGCGGAGAACATCGATTCTTCAGTGCGCTGGCGCCGACATGCCTGCAGCGGCGCATGAACTACTCCGCCAGGACGCAACAACACCGGAAAATCGTAAGCCTTTAGATAAGCAGTGGTCAGGGGCGGAATCGAACCGCCGACACACGGATTTTCAGTCCGTTGCTCTACCAACTGAGCTACCTGACCGGAAAGGGCGCCTTGTACGTCCCTTTCAGAACAACGGTTTCGGGGAAGGCTACGCGATGAAATCACTGGATAGCATAATTTTTTTTCGTAATGAGGTTATATAACGCTACCGTGCGTGTCTATAGGGCACATCTGGCAAGATGTGCGCGTGGCGTCGGACCAGGCGCCGTTCTTCATCCGGGGGACGGCGCCGGTTCGACCCTATACCTCCCGGCGTCAAGTGGTACAGATCGAAACCAAAACAGTGGACAGCCGGACCCAAACAGCATCTCTCGTCGAAACAGACGTTACGGTCCATGTCTCTATGCAATTCCCGTAAAGACGGAACCGTTGCATATTCTCAGGGTACGCGACCGTACTGTATTGGTCCGGTAGTTCAGTTTGGTTAGAACGCCTGCCTGTCACGCAGGAGGTCGCGGGTTCGAGTCCCGTCCGGACCGCTTAGCCCATGTTTCCGTGCACTCCCGCACGGCTCGCGCCGCAGGGCGCTTTCTCCCCCTTTTCTCCTCTTCGTATCACGTGAGGACAATCTGTATGTCCATCACGTTCGTGTGGGTCGGGCCTGTCTGGAGAAATCCCGGCATCCGACGCCAGAATCCGTAGGCATCGTTCCGTTTCAGAAACGCCTCCAGCTCCAGCCCCCGCCGGCGCGCCTCGACCGCGGTATCCGGAGTGGCTATCGCACCGGCGGCGTCCGTAGGGCCGTCTATGCCGTCGGTGCCTGCGCTCATAAGGCTTACGTCTTTCTCAGCCCCCGCCATACGGATGGCGGCGGCAAGCGCAAGTTCCTGGTTGCGCCCCCCAAGGCCATCCCCCTCAACCGTCACGAAGGTTTCGCCTCCCCATAAAAGACACCATCCGGGTTCCTGCACCAGGGCGCGACGGACCATGGCCTCTCCGACTTCCCGCGCCTCTCCGGACATCTCACACGAAACAACCTCAACACGGTATCCCAGGCGCTTTGCTTCGGCGGCAGCGGCCTCCAGGGCCGTACGTACGCTGCCCAGCAGCACGGCATGTACCTGACCGGATTCCGACGAGGGGCGTTCGGGCTGCCCGGCGCTTTCCTCGACATATTGCCAGACACTGGCCGGAACCTTGTCGCCGTACCGTTTCAAGACATCCAGCGCTTCCCGGGCCGTATACGGATCGGGGAGGGTTGGACCGCCCCCGATCACGTACATATGCTCCGTATCGTCTCCCGGCACATCGGAAAGGCATAGCGTCAGCACCTCGGCGGGAGCCGCCGCCTCGGCCAGGCCGCCCCCTCCGATTTGCGAGATGCGCCGGCGCACCTTGTTTATGGCATGAATGTCCGCCCCGGCGACAAGCAGCCTGTAAAATGCCTCGCGGGCGTCCTCCAGCGAAATACCCGCCGGAAAAGCAACACACAGTGCAGAGCCGCCTCCTGAAGCGGGGACGATCAGCAGATCGTCGGGGCCCAGCCCGGAAACCGCATCCAGCATGGATTGCGCAGCCAGCACACTGTTCTTGTCCGGCAACGGGTGCCCCGCCTCGACCACGTGGAAATTCCCCGGGATGACCGGCGTCTTCCCGGATGCACCGGGCCATATCCGCTTCGCATAGCCGTACGGAACGGCTGCCCACCCCGTGTACATCCGATCACCAAGGCGTTCACTCAGGGCAGCGACCATCGCCATGGAGGCCTTCCCCATACCCGCCACCACGATCTTTTCGTACTCTTCAAGAGAGCGGGCAAGCCCGGCACGCCAATCCGTCCCGTCCAGCAAAGCGTCCGCCTGCACGGAGGAAACGCCTGCATCAAAAATCCGGAGGGAATCTTCGACCCGGCCGGAAAAAGAAGGGCGCATGGCCATCTCTTCAATTCTCCTTCGCCTTGCCGTCCGTTTCGTGAAAAATCTTTGTGGCGGCGCTGATCATGGATGCCATATCCGCCATGTTGGCGGGAAGAATCAATGTATTTCCGGCCTTAGCCAGCGCACCGAAACGCTCCAGATAATTTTCGGCGATACGAAGTTGCAGCGCCTTGTCGCCTCCCTCGGCGAGCAAGGCCTCGGCCACCTTCCTCAGGCCCTCGGCGGTAGCCTCGGCCACCCTCAGAATAGCCTCCGCCTCGCCTCGTGCTTCATTGATTTGCTGCTGCATGGCCGCTTCGGATTCAAGAATGACCCGCTTCTTTTCCCCTTCGGCCTGATTGATCTGGGCATCCCGATCCCCCTCCGATTGCAGCACGACCGCCCTCTTTTCGCGCTCGGCGCGCATCTGCTTCTCCATGGCGGAAAGCACATCTTCGGGCGGGTTGATGTTCTTGATTTCGTAGCGAAGCACCTTCACCCCCCAGGGCTCGGAAGCAAGATCGAGTTCCCTGACGACATTCATATTGATGGCGGCGCGTTCCTCGAAGGTCTTGTCGAGTTCGATTTTTCCGATCTCGCTGCGCAATGTGGTCTGGGCCAGTTGGGAAATAGCGAATACGTAATTCCCGATTCCGTAGGAGGCGCGTTCGGCGTTCATGACCTGCATGTACAACACACCGTCTATACCCACCTGCACATTGTCGCTGGTAATGCACACCTGTTCGGAGATGTCCATCGCATGCTCCTTCAGGCTGTGCTTGTACGCTACCCGTTCGACGAAGGGGATAAGAATATTGAAGCCGGGATCCAGCGTGCGGGAATACCGCCCCAGATTCTCGACGACATAGGCGCTTTGCTGCGGTACGATCACCGCCGTTTTGATGATAACCACGATGGCCGCCAGAGCGATGACGCCGCCAACGATCAAGCCAATGTCAAACATATTCTTTACCCGTTGAATGGATACAGCAGCCTTATGCGCCGGCTGAAGCTTCGATTTCCAGCAAGGTGTTGTCGACAGCGATTACCTCGGCCTGTCCGCCGGCCGAAAGAGATTCGGAACCGACGTTTCTGGCGGTCCATGTCGATCCGCGCAATTCCACCCGGCAGCGCGCACCCGGGGCCACGTTCTCGGAGAGACTCACGGTCTCGCCGACAAGGGGATTGCCGGATTTAGGCGTCTGGCCGCGCAAGCGGATGTACAGGCTTTGCCGGAAAAACAGCATGGAAAAAATGGCCAGCCCGGCAAAAAGCACCCATTGCCCCCATATGGGCAAGGTCAATCCAACCAACCCGACCAGGCCCGTCAATATGGCCGCAAAGCCAATGATAACCAGATAGAACGCCGCCTCAAGGCCCATCAATTCTACGATCATCAGGCCAAATCCAATGACCAGCCAGCCCCACCAATCCATAAGATTTACCCTTTGATTTGAATCAAATACGACCACGCCGGCAAACTCTTTCGCCGCTCACCATGGTACGCCGATACAAGGGCGCGGTTCATTCTTTCCGGGCCTGCCCATAGTAGGCCTCGGGGCCGTGCTTGCGCAGAAAATGCTTGTCCCGGAGCGCATCATCGATCGGGCCGGCCTCTGGCCGCAGGAGCCGGGTACGCCACGCCATACATGCCACGGTTTCGAGCACGATAGCGTTCTCTACCGCCTCGGCGGCATTCCCGCCCCAGGCAAACGGTCCATGGCAAGCCACCAGCACGGCGGGCATCTCCACAGGATCTATTCCCCCCTGCTCAAAACACTCGACGATGACAAGCCCCGTGTTTCGCTCGTACTCTTCCGCGATCTCGTCTTCGCGCATCCGCCGCGTCACGGGGATGCTTCCCCGGAAATGATCGGCATGGGTCGTGCCGAGGCAATCAATAGGCAACTCAGCCTGCGCCCAACTCACTGCGTATGGGGAATGCGTATGTACGATAGCCCCCACGTCCGGCCAGGCCCGGTACAACGCCAGATGGGTCGGGGCGTCCGAGGAGGGATGAAACCGACCTTCCACCACCTCCCCCGTCTCCAGCGACAGCACCACCATGTCATCCACGGCAAGCCGGTCGTACGGAACCCCGCTGGGCTTGATCGCCATAACGCCCGCCTGGGCATCCGCAGCGCTGGCATTACCCCAGGTTCTTTCCACCAACCTCTCGATATCGAGGTTGGCCCGCCACGCCTGTTCCTTCAACTCGGCATACGCTGTACTCATCCCCGCACCTCGTCGCGTAGCGTAAGCAGCACTTTCATCACATCGAACAGGTGAGGCCCTTGCACTATATCCGGCGCACCATCTCCCTGTACGGCCTGCATGCCAAAGGCATCATGCATCCGACGGTAAAGCGCGTACAGCCGATCATAGGTCCTGCATCGTTCCGGATCGGGCTCGAACACCCGTGCACGCACACCCGTCATGGCGCGCAGGGCTTCCGGGAACCCATCGTGTCCCCCCGCAGCCTTCCCCGCCACTACGGACGCACTCACGGCTGCGCCCAGCGCACAGGTCCGGGCGCTCCGCGAAATCATGATCGGACGCCCCATCACATCTGCATAGATTTGCATGACCAATTCGTTTTTGTCCGATATGCCGCCGCAGTTGACAATGCGCTCCACAGGCGCCCCGTACTCCTCGAAGCGCTCCATGATTCTGCGGGCGCCAAAGGCCGTCGCTTCGATCAGGGCCCGGTATATTTCCGCCGGCGTGCTGTGAAGGGTCAACCCCACGATCAGCCCGGTCAGCCGCTGATCTACAAGAATCGTCCGGTTCCCATTGAGCCAGTCCAGCGCAAGAAGCCCGCTTTCGCCGGGGCGCAGCCGCCCGGCTTCCTCCGTGAGGGCCTCGTGCCCCTGCCCATCCGGTCGCACCCGGCGCACAAACCAGTTGAAAATGTCTCCTACGGCAGACTGTCCGGCCTCCATCCCGTAGTGTCCGGGGAGCACGGATTCCGGCACAATGCCACACAATCCGGGAATGTCCCCGGGATTTTCCTCCAGCGGGGCTACCATCAGATCGCATGTGGAGGTACCGATGATCTTGACGAGTGTGCCGGGAGCAATTCCCGATCCCACCGCGCCCAGATGCGCATCGAATGCGCCGACCGCCACCGGAATGCCGGCGGGCAGGCCCAGCCGTCCGGCCCATTCGTCCGTCAACGGGCCTGCCGCCTGCGACACGTTGAACGTCCGGTCGGGCAGCGTGCTGCGAACCCGCACGAGCGCTTCGTCCAGCGATCCCAGAAATTCCTCATCGGGATACCCGCCCCAATCCGTATGAAACATGGCCTTGTGCCCCGCCGCGCAGATCGACCGCTTCAGCCGGTCGGGCCGCTCCGTACCGGAAAGCATGGCCGGAACCCAGTCCGCGTGCTCCACCCAGGTATACGCCGCCTCGAACACTTCGGGGGCCACTCGCAAACAATGCCATATCTTCGACCAGAACCACTCCGAACTGTAGGTCCCGCCGCATTTTGCAAGGTACTCGGGACGCAACGCACGGGCGCGATCCGTAATCTCCCGGGCTTCGGCGTGCCCCGTATGATCTTTCCAGAGCCAGGCCTGCGCGTCCGGGTCGTCCCGAAACCGGTGGGAGAGGCCCAGCGGAACCCCCTCCTTGTCCACAGGGATCGGAGTAGAGCCGGTGGTATCGACGCCGATGCCTATCACGCGGCGGGCGTCGAATCCATGGTCTTCCTGCGCAGCTTCCTCCATGGCGGCGGCAACACTCCGCTCCACGCCCAATACGTAATCTCCGGGGTGCTGCCGGGAGAGATCGGGCCGATCCCGATCCAGCAATACACCGTCTTCGCCGGAAGGGTATTCGAAAACACCCGTACCCGCCTCGCGCCCCGTGGCGGCATCCACGACGAGCGCACGCACCGAATTGGTGCCGAAGTCCAGTCCTATGGCGTATGCGGAAGCCATGCGGCTTTTGTGCGTGACCCCGGATCGTTAGTGCGCCAGAAGCCAGTCGGCCACCCGGGGATTGAAGTCCTCGATGCGCTCCCAGTGAAAGGCATGGCCCGCCCCCGGATACATATGCAACTCCGCGTTCGGAATCCCCGCAGCCACTTCTTCCACCATCCAGGGCGGCACGAAAATATCCTCCTCCCCGCCAATTACCAGGGTCGGCGCCGTAATCTGCGGAAGCGCCTCCAGTACATTATGCTCGATGCAGGCATGCCCCTGCCCCTCCAGCCCGTGCAGCGGTTGAGGATCCTCGCCCATCGCAGCATTCGTACGCTCATCTATCAATCCGGAATACCCTTCTATATCGTCCCAGGTGCCTTTGGAAAAAATGAGGAGTTGGATGTACTCCGTGAATTCTTCGGGCCGAAGGCGCGCCTTGATGGCCATCATGTGCCGGAAAATGCTGGCGGCATACCGGTCGCATCGCGCCCAGGGGCACATAAGCACGAGAGAACGTACCCGCCCGGGGTTACGGATAGCCAACTGCTGTGCAATGATGCTCCCCATGGACACGCCGACTACGTGCACCCGGTCGAGTTCCAGCGCGTCGAGCAGGCCCGCCATATCGTCCGCCATCCGGGCGCTCGTGTAGCTTCCGCCGGGTTTCGAGGAACGCCCCACGCCGCGATTGTCCGGCATGATGCACCGGAAATGCGCCTTCCAGGCTTCCTTGTGAACCTGCCATACGGAGCCCGGGGCGGTAATGCCCATGATCATAAGAAGCGGCGGCCCGTCGCCGGCTTCCGCGTAATACATGTCGATCCCGTTGGTCTGGACGATAGGCATGGCTGGTCGCGCGTTTAGGACGAATTCGAGAATCGGTTACGAATTGGAGAGGGCGGGCAGCAACGTGTCCCGGATCCATCTTCCGTCGTGACGGGTCACGCCATCGGGATCATCCACCGCCTCGGCCCCTTCATCCTCACAGATGATCCACCCTTCGTACCCCTGCCGGACAAGCCAGTTCGTGATGCCCACAAAATCGATCTTTCCGGCCCCCATGATGACAAATTCCGGATTGCCGTCCCAGTCCTTGTAATGGACGTGGTTGATAAGGCTCGCATACTCCTGCATCTTGGCAAGCGGGTCCATATCCCCGTTGGCGATGTGCCCGACATCGGGCGTCCACCCGGTCACGGATGCATCCAGGCCTTCCAGAATAATCCGGTAATCCTCTTCCGTACGGTTAATGGAAGTGTGCGGAGAATTGGGATGGAACGTGGCTGCCACCCCCGCATCGGCTGCCCGGCGCGACACCGCGTTGACGATGGATACGAGATGCTGTCGGCGGGCTTCGAGTTCGTGGCGGCCCGTGGGAATCTGAACGATGCACAGCAACGCCCCGGGGAAGCGTTGCAACAGCCGGATCGTTTCATCGGCCTGCCGGCGCTCCTCCCCGGTTTCTTCGGGGCCGTCCCATTCAAGCACGAGCGCCACGGCGGCAAGATTGATGCCCGCCTTGCGCAGTTCATCCTCGAGCCGCACCGGATCGGACAAGTCGCCCATCCAGGAATGCACCGGTTCGATCCCCGTAAAGCCCGCCTCCGCAGACACGCGGATCATATGATCGAGGCGATTCGCATGCGCCTTGCCGTTCTCCTTCATGAACCAGGTGTAGACCTCGGCGCCGAAACGAAAGGGGGGAATGAATGTGCCGGGCATGTGCTGAAAAAGGGTATGGACAGGTTCTGAAAAAATGTGGAGCCAGGGATCAGTGAGGTAATTTAACCGGGCGCCGTTTCGCATAGTTGCCGCTTGATAAAGGCATATCCCTGTTCCGCAATGTCCCAGGGCTCGGAGAAACTTCGCCACACGTTGATCGCATTCGCAAAATCCGGATCGGCCCGGGTGAACGATTCGATGGTGAGCCACCCCTTGTAGCCCACCTCCGACAACGTGTCGAACACCTCCTTCCAGGCTACAACCCCGTCGCCCGGCGTCCCCCGGTCGTTCTCGCTGATATGCACATGGACCAGATGCGGCGCAGCCGTGCGGATAGCCCCGGCGAAGGATTTTTCCTCGATGTTCGAATGATGCGTGTCAAACATGACCTGCACGAACGGATGATCCACCATCTCGGTCAGTTCAACCAGTTGCTGCATCGTGTTGCACAGGTAACATTCGAAGCGGTTCAGCGCCTCCAGCGCCAGCATGACGCCGGCCTGCTCGGCGTATTCGCCCGCCTGCCGCAGCACTTCGGCGCTCCATTTGGCCTCGTCCGGCGTGGGAGCCGCTTTGGTAAACCAGGCAAAAGCGGAATGGAACGGTCCGCAGATCACGTCCGCGCCGGTATCTACGGCCCGATCGATAGCCCACTTGATTTTCTCCAGGCCCTGTTGCCGGACAGCAGGATCGGAACTGGCCGGATTGTGTTCCGGCGCCAGGGCAAGGCACGACGAGCACGCCATATCCAGATCGGCCAGAAACGCCCCCAAGCCACGGTATGCAGCAGCATCCTGCGCCCCCATCGAATACTCTATCCCGTCGTATCCAATGTCCCGGATCCGTTCAATGTGCGGGTAAAGCGCTTCCGATACGGTGGCGGACCAGGGAAGCAGGTTGAAGCCGATGCGGTGCATAGCGGTTTTGATGCGGTTTCAGGGCACAGGATCAGGAACCGTGTGGGGAGAGCAAGATAAGGAAGCGACGGAAAAGCGGGAAAGGACGGAAATAAATGCCCGGCAAGCAATCGCGGGCAAAATTCAATAGCCGTTATCGGCCGATGGCTCCTGATTTTTTCGTTGGCAGGTTATATTCGGCAATGGCATGTGTCTACAGGAGCATCTTTGAACAACGAGCAAGGGCTTCCTCACTCGTCGCGTCCCGCTTCGCGAAAACTATTTTACGGCATGGCCCCGGGATGCTCTGATCAGGGAACCTCTGAATAAATCCACCTTGGTCAGAATATCCCTTGAACTTTCCGCACTAATATTCGTCCTTAACAGGCAAGGCAGCTGGCGGACTTCGGCCCGGCGCACCCCATCTGCGAAACGAAATCCCCATTGATTCCATGGAAGCACTGACAACCTGGCCTTGGGGAACGATATGGCAAGCCATCGGCGCGCTTGCCGCCGTCCTCGCCCTGATATATGCGCCCTATGCCGTACTTTGGAACGCATTGCGGGCGGACAACAAAGAAACGCGGCAAAAAATGGACAAGGGCTTTGCCGACATGCGGGTTTCAATGGAAACCGGATTCGCGGAGATTCGCGCCGAATTCCGGGGCGCGGGCAAGCACAGGCTTGACCTGGACAAACGTCTGGCCGTCGTCGAAGATCGGGCAGGCGTTACCTTCCCCCGCCCGGAAATGCCTGACCCCGATAACGTGGGAAAGTAGAGGCAGTCCGGGTTGATTGGACAGATTTCGGCGGAATTTAAGGTGTACTGCTGCACCCTTGTTCTGACCCAATCAACCAGACGGAACCCATATCGAGACAAACGCGCAGAACCCGTATTTCTTCGTCCGCGGCGACAGCGCGCTGGCCGAATTCGCCAAGGTCCCAATGATCCGTTTTCACCCCTTTTGAGTAAAAACTACTCTATTTCGGAGTAATTTCTACTACATTTCGGAGTAGTTTTTACTCAGAAAGGCATATTGAAGGCGTGATTCCCCCTGTACCAGTATGCAATTCGAATTCGACTCCAGAGAAAACGAGCGCAATCTCCTGCAGTGCACCCAAGGGATTCGCAGTCGATCGCTGTCCAACATGGCGTGTAGGTTGTTGGGAGCGTTACATTTCATTAGAAATGAAAATAAACACCTTATAAAAACACGGATCCCCTTCCTTCATCTAACAAAGCACGGGAGCATAAGCAATCCGACGCGACAGTACGCTTAAGGAACCTCTGATTAGATCCGCATGGGCGCGTCCCAAGGTCCCTGTTCCCGGTTGCAATTTTGCGGTTCGGCGCGCTGGATGGTCTCGTTCGCGCAAATTCAGAGCGGCAAAGCGCTTTTTTTCAAGGCGGACAAGGCAATTCTCTGAGATGTCTACTTTGAACATCAGAGGCGGTCCGGGTTGATTGGACAGATTTATCCAGAAGGTAACAAAAAAATTATGCTTATAGCCTAAAATATTACAGTTAAAATATATTTATGGCTTGCAAGGCACTATGGTGTATTGATAATTTAGACGGCTTCCATATCCACGCCTGATCATCCCCCAAGCCAATCATGACACGCTTTCTTCTTTCCGCTTTCCTTGCTCTCTTCCTTGTTGGTGCGGCCCAAGCGCAGGTTACTCTGGTATCCAACAATGGGCAAAGCGGAAACGGTACTCGGTCCGTTAATCAGATAACGCAACAGTTTGCTACAGGCGACAACCAGTATGGATACCAGTTAACCAAAATCGAACTTCACGGCAGCGGGTTTACGACAGACCACGCTTTGCCTGATCCGCCAGTACAGGGGGGTACGGGCCACAGGAACATATTGCCTCGCAACTACATGCGTTTGAGAGATTGCACTAACTCCTGCGATAATATCTTAGACAGGATTGTGGCAGAGATAAGTACGGACGGCAATACCGCCAGTTTTTCTTTCAGCCCATCTGTATATCTCAAACCGGAAACCAAGTACAGAATATTAACAGGCGGCACTTGGGGCAGTGCGCAAATAAACCAAACCTCATCGAACAACCAAGATTCGGGCGGCGCAAGTGGATGGGCTATCAATGATAACTCAAATTACGTAGCCATAGTAGTAAACAACAACAACGAGAATATTCCTACTTGGACTAATAATACCAACTCGCTCAAAATTACCGTTTACGGCACAGTCAGAACCAGCTTTCGTTCCACGCCTAATAATAACACGCCAACCACACCGCCTGTAAACACGCCGCCTACGCCTACGGTATTAAGCAATCCGGGAAATTTACAAGCGAATTTCGACAAGTCTACGTCGAGCGGCCTGATTATTACGCTTTCGTGGAATGCCGTAACCTTCGCTACCGATTACGAATACAAGATATTCGAAGGCGATCCTACAAACAAGGTGTGGCCTGCGCTTATTGATTGGACTTCGGCGGGCAACGTATTGGAAACGGATGTTTCGCTGCAAAGCACCGCAGAAGATTTTACTATATGGGTTCGCGCCAAAAGCGGCGGACAAAAGTCCTCTCATACGCAGCTCGCCGTGTACGACGCGCCTGACATATCGTCGCTTTCCATCATAGCTCTCAATAGCGAAACGGAAACCCCTGTATCCGTACAATTACATCAAAACTACCGAATCCCTTCAACCCGCAAACGACGATAGAGTATTCGCTTGCGCAGGGCGCAAACGTGCGCCTTTCGATTTACGACATGATGAGCCGTGAAGTGAAGGTGCTTGTCAATGGACACAGACCCGCAGGAAAGCACACCGTGCGGTTCGACGCTTCGCATCTTACCAGTGGCTCCTACCTGTACCGTATCCGCACTGAAACATACACCGCCGCAAAAGCAATGATGCTTCACAGGTAGCGTGTGCTCTTAGAGGACTATTCGAATGTCCGGGGGCAGCATGAAACCGCCAGCCAGCCCCGGAGAACACCCCTACAACCCCCTCCTCACCGCCTCCATCGCCCCGAGCACCCGGTTCCAGGTTTCCTGATCCTCCAGGACGGCATTGGGAAACATGCACCCGTCCCAGCAGATGTGCCATGTGCCGGAGATGTCTACTTTGAACATCAGAGGTGGTCCGAAAGATGTCGAATGACAGATTTATCCAGAAGGTAACAAAAAGTCATGCTTATAGCCTAAAATGTTACAGTTAAAATATATTTATGGCTTGGAAGGCACTATGGTGTATTGATAATTTAGTGGAGTTCCATATCCACGCCTGGTCATACCCCAAGCCAATCATGACACGCTTTCTTCTTTCCGCTTTTCTTGCCCTCTTCCTTGTTGGTGCGGCCCAAGCGCAGGTTACTCTGGTATCCAATGATGGGCAAACCCGCAGCGGTCATGTACCTGCGGGTCAAAAGCAACAACCGTTTACTACCGGCGACAACTAGTATGGATACGATTTAACCAAAATCGAACTTCACGGTAGCCAGTTTACGACAGACCATGCTTTGCCTGATCCACCGGTAGACGGGGGTACGGGCCACAGGAACTTGTTGCCTCGCAACATGGCGCACTTGCGGGATTGCAGTAGGACGTGCGATAATATCCGAAACAGGCTTCCAGTCGAGATAAGTTCGGACGGCGGCACCGCCAGTATTACTTTCAGCCCATCTGTATATCTCAAACCGGAAACCAGATACACTATCTTAACCGGCAACACTTGGGGAAGCGCAGTAATAGACTATACAAATTCGGACAACGAAGATGCGGCCAGCGCAAGCGGATGGTCAATAAGGAATACGTCTACGTACGTTGACTCCAACAGATGGGAGCACAACCAATTCGCCTTGAAAATCACCGTTTACGGCACAGTCAGAACCAGCTTTCGTTCTACGCCTACGCCTGTGGGCAATAATAACACGCCAACCACACCGCCTGTAAACCCGCCGCCTACGTCTACGGGATTAAGCAATCCGGGGAATTTACAAGCGAATTTCGACAAGTCTACGTCGAGTAGCCTGATTATTACGCTTTCGTGGAATGCCGTAAATGCTGCTACCGATTACGAATACAAGATATTCGAAGGCGGCCCTACAAACAAGGTATGGCCTGCACTTATTGATTGGACTTCGGCGGGCAACGTATTGGAAACGGATGTTTCGCTGCAAAGCACCGCAGAAGATTTTACTATATGGGTTCGCGCCAAAAGCGGCGGACAAAAGTCCTCTCATACGCAGCTCGCCGTGTACGACGCGCCTGACATATCGTCGCTTTCCATCATAGCTCTCAATAGCGAAACGGAAACCCCTGTATCCGTACAATTACATCAAAACTACCGAATCCCTTCAACCCGCAAACGACGATAGAGTATTCGCTTGCGCAGGGCGCAAACGTGCGCCTTTCGATTTACGACATGATGAGCCGTGAAGTGAAGGTGCTTGTCAATGGACACAGACCCGCAGGAAAGCACACCGTGCGGTTCGACGCTTCGCATCTTACCAGTGGCTCCTACCTGTACCGTATCCGCACTGAAACATACACCGCCGCAAAAGCAATGATGCTTCACAGGTAGCGTGTGCTCTTAGAGGACTATTCGAATGTCCGGGGGCAGCATGAAACGATTCGTCAATCCTGTGAAACGATTATGTACTTAAAATACAAGGGTTTATCGAGTTGTCACAAATATCGTTTCACCGAAAATGAAACGATACTGCCGGGCTTTGCGCTGGACATGCAGAAGATATTCGGAGCATAAGCAACCCGACGCGACAGTACGCTTAAGGAACCTCTGATTATATCCGCATGGGCGCGTCCCAAGGTCCCTGTTCCCGGTTGCGATTTTGCGGTTCGGCGCGCTGGATGGTCTTGTTGCGTGATTCAGAGGTCAGAGGCCCCTCCTCACCGCCTCCATCGCCCCGAGCACCCGATTCCACGTCTCCTGATCCTCCAGTACGGCATTGGGAAACATGCACCCGTCCCAGCAGATGTGCCGGATGCCGTCCCGCAGTTCGCCCTGGTCATCGAGCAGCCACTGCCGGCTGCACCATACCATGTCCAGTTTGCCGTCGGGGGAATCGACCGGGCAATGTCGTCCTGTCTTGTCGTGCGAACCGCTTCCGAACACGGTCCCGTCGGTCTGCGCCACGTGAAAATCGAACAGCCAGGGCGCCAGGGCGCCGGTCATGATCCGGTAGGCCTCCTGGAATTCTTCCTCCGTGTACCCATCCTGCAGCAAAGCCGCCTCGGGCGCATTGTATCCGAGCAAATACAAATAGGTGTGGGCCAGATCGGCCTGAAATCCGAGCGAATCAGGACGCCCTACCTCTTCCAGAAGGCGCAGCATCTCGGTCCAGGAATGCATGGCCGCCCAGCAAATCTCCCCTTCCGCCGCAATGCGTTCCCCGTGGTCTTCCGCGATGACCGCCGCCTCGCGAAACGTGTCCGCAATCTTTGTCGTGTTCTCCACGGGGTGCTCCGCCCACTCGACAGGCCCCGCCGCCGAATCGATCCGGATGACCCCGCAGGACCGAACGCCGTGCGCGTTCAACACGGAAGCATACCGGCATGCACTCCGCACGGCCTCCACGAAGCGCCGGCGATCGTCGCGGTCCCCCATCGCACTGCCGCCCAGCATGTCGGGATACACAGGCGCTACGACGGAACCCACACCGAGCCCCAGCGATGCGATGCGGTCCGCAAGGCGCCGGATTTCGTCGCCCGGAGCCTCGATGTCGATATGCGGGGGGTACAGGAAAAGGTCCACCCCATCGAAACGAACGGGCTCTTCTCCCTCGATACGGGCGTCCGCCGTGAACTGGAGCATCCGGTCCAGACTGATCGCAGGTTCGTCAGCATCCGGCCCCTTGCCCACCAGCCCCGGCCACATGGCGTTATGAAGAAATAATCGACGCATTTTTTGCGGAGGATAAGGCAAATCACGAATGAGGGCAATAACCAGGCCGGGCCGCAAGGCGTTGCAAAGAAATAATCACCGCATTTTTTGCGGAGAATGCCGAACCGCAAAATCGCAACCGAGAACAGGGACCTTGGGACGCGCATTCGAACAAAACATAGGGCCCGGGATATCCTGCAAGCTCGCGGTCAACCGCACGTTTATGTTTTGAGAGAAGGCGCGTCCCAAGGTCCTCAATCAGAGGTTCCCATGGCTTCCGCCTCGGCCCGCAAACGCCGGTACACATCGCGCGCCTCTTCGAACTGTGCATAGACGTGATCTTTTTCCCGTTGGGAGCGCCAGCCCGGCCACTCTTCGGCCATGGCATGCAGTTTATCGATCCAGGCAATACCGTAATCGGCGGCCTCTACCGAGCGCACCGGGACGCCGTCCGCAATAACCCAGACCGGATTCGTCAAGACAAAGGCATACGGAATATCGAGCGGGAATCGTTCTTCGGGCACGCCGTTTACCCGCAGATGGTACCACCCGGACCCCTCGGGATAGAACGTGTCCTCGAAGGTCATGGACTTGCGGTCGCCTTCAAAAAGGAGTTCCTGCACGACCTCCCCGTTGAACACGAGCTCGGCTTTTTCCAGCGGCGTGATCGAGGTGACCTCGAAACGCACCGTTACGCCCGTTCCCCCGGCAATATCGACGGTTTCGCCCGGTATCCGCCCGTCCACCGTAAAGTCGGCGAGGGGTCCGCTCGATGCGAAGGCGCGCCCGGCAGCCATCCCCTCGAACCAACTCCGCATACCCAGCGCGCCATCCGTCGGCTTGACATACGTCCGGACCGATCCGACCAGAGGGGTTTGCTGCAGGTTGCTGATGGAATCCTCCCCGCCAACGAGCGCGGTGGGTATCCCGTTGTTCCACACGGCGTACAGCGGAGGATAGCCGTCGAGAGCCGTAGACCACTCCAGGGCGTCTGTCGTCCCCAGCGCGGCGTCCACCATAAAGCCCCTCGCCCGACCGAGATCCTCTTCCAGCGGATCGCCGCGGAAAAACGGATGCACATACCCGGTCCAGGCGCCCTGCTCCTTGGCCTTTATGAACATGTCCGTATTCGAGGGATACAGGCTCTCGATGGCCGTGCCTTCGTAGCCGGTCACGTACGGGGAAATGAGATGGTCCCGCATCCCGAACATGAACACATGGCCATAGAAAGGCGGCCGGTATTCCTGTCCGACCACCACGATCATGTCGGGCGTCGACACGGGATGCGCCCCCCCGCCCGGCACGAAAAATTGCTGGTCGAGAATCCGATTATCCTTGTTCGCTACCTGTTCAAGCACCAGATCCTGATCCTCCGCCTCAGACATCATCATCAGGTTTTCAAGGGTGTTGTGCAGGTTGCCCCCATAGTTCATATGCACATGCGTAGAGGCACTGTACCAGCCTTTCTCCGCCATATCGATGATGGGATCGAGCACCATGTCATGCCGGAGCGTCTCTCCCGCCACGATCCGCAGCGTATCCGTTACCGGCGCATGTTCGAAACCCTTGACCGCCCGGACGATCACCTGCCCCTCGGGGAGTTCCAGATCGAACGATCCGGTATGATGAAACGCCCACTGCACTGCGCGAGGCGCAATGCGCGCATAGGCGTCGGTGGGCGCATAAAATTTACCGTCGGAAGCAATGAGGTGAATCCGACTCCCAGTGGGGAATCCGTCCGGGCCCGTGGTCGTAACGGACAGCTTACCCACAGGGTGCTTCCAGCGACGCTCCACGATCTCCACATCGACGATCTTCCCGCCGTAGGTTTCGAGCAACTTCAACTGGGGCAGCCCGTCCCGGTTGTCGATGTAGGCGATCCACTCCCCGTCCGGCGACCAGCGGGGATGAAACGCGTCATGGATGAAAAACGTGAGTTTGTAGGGCTCGCCGCCCACGGTCGGCTGCACATAGAGGTTGTTGAACTGATCCGCAGCGCCCCGCGTGGACGAAAACACGAACCGTTTCCCGTCCATCGACACATCGGGTTGCGTACGATACAATGTTTGCTCCTGAAGCACGACAACACGGTCCGTAAACCCGTCTTCGCGAGCCGGTACGCGGAACACGTTCCCGCTGCCCAGCGCCACATCGCGGTTCGACACCAGCAGCAACTCCTCGCCGGAAGGAAGCCATGCCGGGCTGGTATGGATGTCCTGCGGCCCGAAATAAAGCCGATCGCGCCCGAAATCGTTATCCCGCGTGACGGCAACAGGCTCCCCGGCCCACTGCCCTTCCGAAATCGGTCGGATATACACATTGAAATATCCTGCCGGCTCCGTCGAAACGTAGGCGATGCGGGTTCCGTCCGGGCTGAAGCGCGGATCCGCGAAAACATGCAGGCTCCGCTCGCCGAGCGGCTGCGTTTCCCCTGTCTCCGTATCCAGTATCTCGAGTCCTATCTCCCCGCCATGATCGTCGGCGGTGTAGACCAGCCAGCGCCCGTCCGGGGAATAGTTCGGGGACGAGTAATACTTGGGGCCCGCCACCAACTGGGTCGCTATCCCGGTGGAAATTTCCACGCTCCATACCGCTCCCTGCATGGCTACGGCGATGTGCTTCCCGTCGGGATGCCAGCTCGGATACCAGGGCGTGGAAGAGGGAGCAGGCGGAAGATAGAAGTTTTCCATGTACCCGCCGCCTGCGCGAGCTCCCGGATAGCCTCCGAAATAATGCGTGACAGGAAAAAAAGCGCCTTCGGATTGCGCCGACGCCGGCACGGGCCCAATCAGACTCCATAGCGCAGCGCAGGCAATGATACCTGCGCACGCTTTCATACTTTTTCGCAACGACGACGAAATGTTCATGCGCTGTACCATTGATTGCATCATGGATACCGAGCTACCGGACCCATTCGGCGGCTTCTTCGGCGGTCATATCCAGGTCCGCCGGATAAATACCGGTCACGTGGGTTCCGAAACCATAAAACGTGGGGCGGTACCGGCCAACATAGCCTACATCGGCTTCTTCCGGCGTCATGTCTTCCATACCCAGCCCCCAGAATGTCGCATTGACCAACAAACGCCGGACCCCCTCGCTTTCCAGATCCACGGAGGCCCCCAGCGTCGTGGTGAAAACGCGTGAGGTGTTGCCTGTCTCCCCCGTCCAGTGACGGCGCCAGGCGATGGGCACGATGGACGTTTCATATTCGGGCGGAGCATAGGGGTCCAGTCCCTTCAGGGTCAATCCGTAGAGCAGCACCTCCGTACCTTCCGGCAATACCGTGAGCCCGTACACATCCGTATCCCCGTATACGTTGTCGCCGATCCCGTTCAGAATCGGATCGTCTTCGTAGAGATAGTTGATTACACCGCGCGTCCCCTCCACGGCGTGGCGTCCATGGTGGCTGATCCAGGTTTCCCCGAGCACCTGCCTGCCCCATCCCCCTTCCCATCCGGGGACCTCGCTCCGCCAATCGTATCGCATGAACGGATGGTTTGCATCCCTGAAATAAAACGCGTGCGTAGCCGTCCGAAGTCCGATGATCGGCTTGCCCGAATTGGTGAACGCCTCGATATGCCGCATCTGCTCTTCCGGGAGATCGCGAAAGCGCGTGAAAAGAATCATCAGATCCGCTTCCTCGAGCAGGTGCAACCCGGGAATGTTATGCAGTTCTTCCGGGTCGATCTCCCCGCTCTCCGGGTCTACGGCGTAAAGCGTCGTCGTTTTGAAACCGTGCCGGAACGCGAGGATGCGAGCCAACTGGGTGAGCGCCTCTTCGGAGCGATATTCCTCGTCTCCGGTTACGAGCACGATGTGCTTGCCCTGCCCGGGCCCCTCGGCGCCTTCGTACACGACCCAGGGCGTATCGTCCTGCGATTGCGCGGCCACGAATGCCGGAGCGGTCATGGTAAGTGATACGCCCAGGGCAAAAAGCAAAGAGAATCGTGGAATCATGACAAAACGATACGATTGAATGATACAGTTATGCGATTTGTCTGCAGAGTGGCTTATCCACACCATAGGATACTACGTAAGGAAGCGAACGAACGCAATACGACTATAGGATGCTCTGATTAATTCCGCAAAGTTCAGAGGCTGCTTAAGCAATGGTTGGTCCTGGAGCGCACAACAAGATCATCCAACGCCGAACCGCAAAATCGCAACCGAGAACAGGGACCTTGGGACGCGCATTCGAACAAAACATAGGGCCCGGGATATCCTGCAAACTCGCGGCCAACCGCACGTTTATGTTTTGAGAGAAGGCGCGTCCCAAGGTCCTCGCCCATGCGGATTTAATCAGAGGCGCCTATCCGGATCGCCTTGCCCGCTTGCGCGCCCAGCCCAGCGCCAGACTCGCAATGATCGCCATCACGATGGCCACCACGTTGAACAAAATGTCCACGGGGTCAAATACGCGGTTGGGCACAAACACCTGGATGCACTCGTCGAGCACGCCGATCAGCGATGCGATCAGCAGAGCCAGCAGGGCGGGTACGGGAACGCGGCGCCCCTGGCTCGCGCGTTCCAGAAGCGCCTCATAGATGAGTACAGCCACCACGCTGTACTCGATGAGATGGGAGCGCTCCGTTACGGCCGTCATGCGAACGAACACCAGCAGATAGACAGCCGCAACACCCAGTGCGACGCTGATTTCGATCCCGCTTGGACGCATCCTCAACCCTTGCGCAACGACGGCCCCCAGAACCAGAAGACAGGCGAGAAGAAAAAAGATTGCGTTCCAATCGCTGCTCGGCAGCAGCCCCTCCAGCTTCTGCGCCAAACCGAAAGCCAGGTAGACCGCCCCCAGAACGACGAGCGTCCAGGCCCAAAGGCGCCGTTCTCGGTCAGAGGAAAAAAGGGACATGGCGCTTAAAACGACAACCCGCTATGTCGAGCCTCCTGCTCAGCTCCCGGGCACCTTGTGTACGGTGAGATAAACGGCTTCTTTCAGGATACCGCCCTCAACAGCCGGAACCTGCATACGCACCAGCATCTGATCCACCGGCTGCATGTCCGGCAGAACAAGGCGTACGCGGCGGCCATCCACCTGCACCGCCTCCACAGGCACTGCATCGCGTCCATGCTCTTCGGGATGCTCCACGGACCAGTCGTAGGAGCCGTACCGGCGCTGCCACTTGTAATTCCACCGGCTTACGTCGTAGCGGGCAGGATCCGAAGCAGCGGCAGCGTCCACCGGGAAATTGAAGGTGAACTCGATGCCGTCGGATTTTACATGGGTTTCGGTTACGTATTGTCCCTCGCCCCCCCTGTACCGGATACGGTCGAGGTGCGCATACCGCGTGGCGAACCCATCGTCCCAGCCTGTCAGACCCGTCAGGTAAATCTGCCCGTCCGCGGGGTTCACGCGCACACGCTGCGTACCGGCGTCAAACTGGAAAGGCAGCGCCGCTGCCGCGGCCTGCGTCACGCCATTCACCTCGTCGAACATCAAATAATACGCCCAGCCCTTGCCGAAGCTGGTGTTGAGCATCCGATCCCCCAGCGGCCCCCAGTTCGCATCCGTCCATATACCCCCGCCCGGAGAATTGTCGAATTCCTGGGGGAGCCAGATCACCGGCTCGGTAAAGGAATCCGGCACGGCAGCGGTATCGATAACCGCAGACCACTCCCCTTCGGGAATGGCTACATCCAGCCCATCGGGTGACCACCCGCGTTCGGCGAAGTTGTTTACGTACCCGTAAAACTTGCCGGGCTCCACGAGATTGATTTCGTTGGCGGGCGTCCAGTTTCCCTGGTTGTCGGTGACGAACACGCGCCCGTCCGGCGCCACGGTAAGTCCGTTCGGCGTACGGAATCCGGTAGCGATCGTGCCGCCTGTGCCGTCCGGAGCGACACGAACCAGATCGCCCGGCGTGGCATTATTCGTATACTGCCCGGACTTGGCGTAATAGAGGTTACCTTCCGCATCGGCCTGGAGCCCGAAGGCAAACGAATGGAAAAAGTCCGACACGTCCTTATCCGCATAGAACGTTTCGTAGTAGTCGGTCTCCATGTCTCCGTTCAGATCGTGTAGCCGTACAATCCGGTCACGGGCTGCGATATAGATGGCGCCGTCGACCACCTCGACCCCCATCGGCTCATGCAGACCCGTAGCGATCCGCCGCCACATGACTTCATCGAGTGCATCGTCCAGGCCGTCGGCTGCCCACACGTCGCCGAGATAGGTAGTCAGCACCATGCGTCCGTCCGGATAAAACGCGAGTGCGGTGGGGCGTATCCAGCTGTTCCACGGATTGACGAAGGGCAAGCCGATCTTGTCCACCGTATAGGGATAATCTTCCGGCAGATCGACCAGTTTCTCCGGGGTGTCCCGATCCTCGTCCTCGTAATACATCGGATCGTAATGAGCGCGGGGCATGTCCGGCTCGCCCCCGGTTACGACCGTTTCCGGCCACTGTGAAGGACCGCCTCCGGTCATGGCTGCAAGATCGGGGGTATCCCCGGCGGATATTTCCTCGATGGCGCCGCCTTGTACACCTGCACGCCGGCGGATCTGCACCGTACGCGCGACATCGCTCGCAGGAATATGCAGAAAGACCTCTCCGCCCTCCCCGGACGATGCCATCCCTTTGACATCTCCGGTTACCTCCGCCATTACTTCATGCCCGACAATCAGGCGATGCGCCCGCTCCGAGGGGCCAATCTGCAACGTATGCAGGAGTACAAGATCGGCTCCGTCGCGCGTTGCCGCGGGCCATTCCAGCACGTCGCGTCCCAGGATCGAGTAGGACAACACCACTTCCTTCCCATACCGGTAATGCCCATGGAATGTCATTACCTCGGCGGGGAGCGGAGTACGCGGTGAGGTTTCCATATCGAGCGCGGCGTATTCACCGGGATATTCCCAGCGCCACACGGCAAGCCCCTCCAGTTCCCGTCCGGAAATAACCGGCCTGCCCTCGCCCCGGTACTGTTCGAACTTCGTTTCGGAAAGGTCCAGCCCACCCTGCCAGGCAGCAGCAAGGCGCATACGCAGCACGTTGTAACTCAGATAGACGTCTTCATCCAGCCCAATGGTAAGCACGGCGCTGGCTTTGCCGTCCAATTGGGAATACATGACATTGCCATAATCTCCGGGATGCTCAATCGCCCAGCGCATTCCGGCAGCCTGAAGCCCTTCCGCGGCGGCCTCGACCACATCCTGACCGGCTTCTTCCCCGGCGGGCAACCCGGCGAGATAGTCCTCTGTGATCTCGAAATACTGCCCGGGATTTTCCGGCTTGATGAGTTCCTCGCGAATGTACTGGATCACATAATATCTCTCTTCCGGCGTCAGCCAACTCTGAGCCGCCATCTGTCCTTTCCCGTACGTAACGGTTTGCCACATCGCGTAGGGATCGTTGCCGTACCGCAACGTATCTGCATTGAACGACCGAGCGAAAGGCAAGAGCGCTCCCCCGTCCACCCCATGACAGGCAGCGCATGCCCGCATATAAATATCCCGCCCTGCCTTTAGGGTCTCCGTGTCAAGACTGCGCAGGATGGCGGCATGATCGTCGTTTGCTGCAGAGCGATCCGAATCGCTTTCAATATCCCTGGCCATAAAGCCGGCCGTAAAGCTGGCCAATGCCAGCACGAAAAGCACAAGAAGCCCTGTGGGTAATAAAGGTGACTTGTGAGCAAAGCGATAAAATCGCATGGGGGACAAGGGATTATCTTGAAAAAGCCGGCGGATGTGTATGAGAATAGAACCGGTGGCCACGCTACTCTTCGTCGTAGGCGACCACCTCCATCACGCCCTTCATCGTAATCCAGTGGGCGGGAAACGTACAGATGTAGGGATAATTTCCTTCCTGTTCGGGGGCCGTAAACTGGAGCCGGGCCGATTCGCCCTCCTGAAGCATCCTGGTGGCATGCATCACGGCAGGCGAGTCGGGAATAAACTCTTTTTCGAAAGCATCCGGATCCGTGGCCATGGCGTCCGCCGCCCTGCCCACCATCTCCCCGGCTCCGGGACGCACGATGACGAGGTTGTGCGGGAGTACATCCGTATTCCGCAAAACGATTTCCACCTGCTGCCCGGGCGCTACCCGAAATGCCGTCACGTCGTATATCATTTGCGCCTCAACCGTCGTGATCTCGACGATACGGGTCTGCAATACCCGAAGCGCTTCCGTGAATGCCGAGGAGTCGTCCAGACGGGCAGCAGATTTCTCTGCAAGGGAAACCAGGCCCCGGAACCGGGCACCGTGACGGTCTTCGACGGGTATTGTGCGGGCCTCGTCGATGAGTCGCTGCGCAATGGCGGCGTAATCATGGACGCCCCATGCCTCCGAAGGGATAGCATCCGCCGCAGCCACCAGCACGGGATCGATCTGCCCGGCGGCTATATGCCCGGCGAAAAATGCGAAAGTTTCGGCAGGCGCCACTCCCAAGCCCGCCAGCACCTCCACGGCCGTATCCCGCCACGCGGCGTCTTCCCAGTCATCCATACGCCGCAGCATCGCCTCGTGCAGTTGCAGGCGCACATCCTCGGAAGGGATGCGGAGACCGCCCCGCAAGGCGGATATCATGATGCCAGTGAGACTATCGGGGTCGACGTACGATTCGGCCGGATTTTCAATCACGTCCTCCATTTCGATCAGTACTTGTTCCGGGCCTTCCCCGCGCATCCATCCGGCAAACCCCGTTTCCCGGAGAATCTCCGTCTCTCCCTCTACCGCCATAAACGTCAGGGCAAGACCGATCCCAAAGCCAGTAGGATCGTCAAACGCCTCCACCGGCTCTCCCAGCAAGAGCGTACTCAGAGCCTCCGCAGCGTCTTCGGAAATATCCTCTTCCGCAAGCGCATCTATAATGGCTTCGGCACGCGCGCGCCCAGCCTCAATCGGCCCGGCATCGGACGAAACGTCCGGCTGCGCGGAAGCATCTTCCGCAAGCCGCGCTACCGCCTGCGCCCGGTGCGCCTCCTCGAATCCCTTCGCGCGCAGCACGGATTCGTACACTTCCCGGGCGAAAATAGACCGCTGCATGACCGAAGGATCGGCCCGGCGCAACAAGTATAAGGTCCCTTCCGTAGACAGAGGCGGCGCCCTGTGCGCTATCTCCGGCTCCCACCTCGGCTTCAAGGCCCGGATGGTCTCGTTGAGGCCGTAGTCGAGGTAATAATCCATCTCGTAATCGAGGGCCTCCAGCGCATGGAATGCGGCCTCCGCCGAATCCATGTAACTCAGCGCCACCACAGCCTCCAGCCGCACCAGCGGATGCGGATCCTGAACCTGCCGGGCAAGCAGCGCAAGCGGATCCGCAATATCCCGGCGCCAGTGACGAAGCACGCGGGTAGCGGCGGCGCGGGCACGGTGATCGTCCGCATCAAGCAATTGCTCCAGCAACCCGGTGTTTATCAGGTGGTGCGTCTGATGCACCCACAGCGCCTCCAGCAGGTAATGCTCGTAGTGCTCAGCATCCGGATCGAGGCCGTCAATCCATGTCTCGAGCGCCTCCTGCACTGCATCCGGATCATGCAAACGCAACTCGCGGCGCACGCGGTAACGCACCTGATCTTCGTACGTCTTCAGGAGGTCCAGTAATTCGCCGATCGGGCGCCCCGCGATATCCGGCGGCGTCAACAGCGGACTTCCCTCGTGTGTAATCCGCCAGATTCTTCCGTGCGTCTTGTCGCGGCGGGCGTCCCGAAGGGAATATTGCATGTGCCCGACCAGCGGATTGAACCAATCCACGATATACAAAGCCCCATCCGGGCCGAATTGCATATCGACCGGGCGGAAATTGATATCGGTGGACACAAGCAGCGGCTCGATTTCCTCGCCCGCAAAACCGGACCCTTCCGGATGGACACGGTGTTGTTTGATCCCGTGAAATCCGATGGTATTGTTGTACAGAAAATCGCCCTGGGCCTCCTCGGGGAAATGGCGGCTGCTCACGAATTCCGATCCGGCCGTGGGGCGCACGATCGTCGTGAACACCTTCATGCGGGGATGCTTTTCCGGATACGGCAGATACCCTGTCAGCGGAAGCCCGAAATAATTGTTTCCATTGGAGGCGTCCGAAATAAAGTTCTGCCCCCAGCGATCGAATTCGTGCCCCCAGGGATTGGCGAACCGGTAGCTCACATAGCGTTCGAGGCGGTGAGCCCGCGGCTCGTACCGGAACACTCCGGAATACTGCATGCGCACGGGCCCATAGGGCGTTTCCACCTGCGAATGATGGAAGGTGCCCTCCTGGAAATAGAGCGCCCCGCCCGGCCCCCATACGAAACTGTGAATGGCGTGATGGCTGTCCTCCGTACCGAAACCGTGCAGCAGTACGCGTCGCTCGTCGGCGACATCGTCCCCGTCGGTATCACGCAGAAAAAGAAGATCGGGCGGCTGCGACACATACGCGCCGCCGTCCCCCAGTTCGAAGCCCACAGGCTGGTACAACCCGTCGGCGAAAACGGTATGCTTGTCCGCGCGCCCGTCGCCGTCGGTATCTTCAAGGATGATGAGCTTGTCGTCGGGATCGATCCCCGGTTCCTGGTGCGGATAGGCAGGCATGGTAATGACCCAGAGCCGGCCGCGCGCATCGAAGGTCATCGCTACAGGATTTCCGATGGGAAAATCCTCCTCCGAAGCGAACAGGTTGACGGCATAGCCTTCCGCCATCTTCAGATGCTGCCGGGCTATCTCCGTATCCACGGTGGCCATATCCATGACCCCGCCCCGATTGGGCTCGATGGCTTCCACGGAGCGGTCGAGGGCCGAGCGTTCCTGGGCATGTACGCCGGACAAAAACACACTGCCGGATAAAAGGCCGCAAAACAGGACTGCAAACACGAGCGCCGGGCGGCGCAACAAGAAACGGGAAGACACGAGACTATTTCGCTTGATCATGGATACCTCCTTACCTGCCTTCGGCGGGCGGAAAGATTTCGGGGCTGACCACAGTCCGGGCGAATGCATGAATCTGTCCCTCCTCACGAACCACCATCGCATCCAGCGTATCCATCTCGGAAGGGAAATTCACCACCCCGAAAGGCCGGCGGCGACGCCCGTACACATATTCCCCGTTGACAGGACGGTACCGGTAGAAAAACTGTTCGTTTTTATAGGCAATCATGGCCCGCAGGCGCTCGAAGCCGCTATCGTCCGGGGTCGCTTCTATCGCTTTTTCGGAAGCCTGCCGCAACCCGGCGTCGGACATTTCCGTGATCCCCAGCCCCCGGAGAAGCAATCCGGCCATGACAAGGTGACCATAGGCATTGAAATGTATGCCATTGAATGTCAGGGGGCGATCCGATTCCCGCATGATGGCGCGGGTCGGGGCGAAGAGATCGGTAAAGCCCACGTCCAGTTCCTCCGCTACTTCCCGCATAACCCCGGTATACAACGCCAGATCGCGGTTTCTCTGCGCAATATCCACAGCAACCCCCGGCGTCTCCTCCTGCGCCGCAGGGGAAACCAGCATGACCCGTGGAGGAGCAACCGCATTGAACCGCTGCGACCGGATATCGACAACCAGGTCCCGCAAGGCGCCCCGGTATGCATCCAGCCCCTCCGGACCCGCAAACGATTCATTCACGCCAAAAAACATCAGCACCACATCCGGCTGCTGGTGGGCAAGATGCACCTCCAGCGAACCGAAATTGAGCGGGCGGGGGCGCAAGGTCACTTCGTCGCCGCTCCATGCGAGATTTCGAAACGTCAGGGCGCTGTCAGGATATTGCGCGGTAAGCAGCGCCTCGAAATACCCGAAATGCTGCATACGCTCGGCGGAAGCGCCTCCTGTAATCACCACATGATTTTCCGCGGCAAACCATGTCTCGCCATCCATAAGCGGCTGGGCGGAAACACGCACTGCCGGATACAGCATAGCCCCGGCGAGGAAAAAAATCCTGAGCCGGCGCATCGCCCCGTGCAGAGACGTCTTGCCGCGGCGATGCAAAAGAAAGACCGGCAAGCACGGCCTGAAACGCAATATCATATGGATACGCTGATTAAGTCCACAAATCTCAGGGGGTGAGAGGGGTGCGCTGGCGAGGCATGACGAACGGATCGTTAATACGGATAGCAGTATAGGCAGACGAAGCCCGATATTCAACGCCCCGTATACGCAGGATACTCTGATTAGGGCCTGTTCACACTATGCAGCAAAGCTCAGCGCTTCACGTCCACACCGCGCCGAATCATCGGCAAGGCTTCGGGGCCATAGTTGAACAACAGGTCCAGCGCGGACATCTCCGGAAAAAATCCTTCGAAGTTCTGCCGGTATCTGAGTTCCCCGAGATGCACCACAGCGCCGACCCGGGTCAGGCGCCGATCTGCTTCCTCGGTATCCGCCGCAGAAAGAAAAACGCCGCCTGTCAACGCATGAATGTCAGGGACCGTGGATGGGGCGCCGGCTACCTCTGAAGCGCGGACAAGCGGGGTTTCGATCCCGAACAATTCAGCGACCTTTTGCACGGAGGCGCACGTAAGCGCGCCAAGGCAATCCCATTCCCGTTCGAAAAACGGAGCCAGTTCCGGCTCGTAAAACTCAAAAAACGGTGTGGTCCGGTAATTGTATGCGAACGCCCGCCAGTGTTTGCGTATCCAGCGTTCCGGTCCCCGGATTTCGATTTCCCGGATAGATCGACCCTGCCCCCCTGCCGCAAGCGGTATGCTCAACCACTGCCCTCCCGAAGGACTGCGCACCAGCGTCCGATTCTGACGCGACTGCCGGCTATACAGAAACGTATCTGCCAGCACCATCCTGTCGGCGGCGTCCATGAGCGCCACAAAAAGCGGGCGCGGCCAGTATTCGGGCGGGCGTACGGCGACAAGCGGACGCATGGCCGGCACTTACTTCAACAGCACCATGCTTTGCGTTTTTTGCCAGACATCCGTCGCCAGGCGATAGAAATAGACGCCGCTCCGCACCGATTGACCCTGCGCATCTTTCCCGTCCCAACGCACCCGATAGCGCCCCGGCGCCTGCGACGCATTGACCAGGCGCCGCACCTCGCGGCCCGACACGTCATACACCGTCAGGATCACATGGACCTGTTGCGGCAACGCGTAGACGATTTCCGTCGCCGGATTGAAGGGATTCGGATAATTTCCTTCCAGCACAAAGTCCGTCGGCAGCGTAGTCTCCGCATCTTCCACACCCGTCACCGTACCGGTATCGGGCATGACTACCGTAACATTGGGAATGCGCACCATGTTGTAGCCTCCACCCGACACTTGATGCGTGATCGTAGCCGCATCGGTATTCATATCGGCATCTCTCTGTGCTGTCAATGTAACCGTCTGCGGAAGATGCCAGGCGGGCGTAGTGAACCGCAACGTCTCCGGCGACACGGAAAGTTTATCCGGGACACTGCTCATCGGAGTAATGGTTACCGTATTCAGGGGAAATGCGCGCAACCTTACCGTGTATGTGATGCTTTCGCCTTCATTGACGACAAGCGTTGAATCCGATAACATCACGCTACGCGCTTCATCATCCCATATAGTCGCATTGACGCTGCTGACAGGAATATTGGTGTAGTCGCCTCCAATTGCAACGTGATTGATCGCAAACCTTTCGGAAACGGCATTGTCATCCTGTTTGGCGGTCACCTTGACGAGATGAGGCGTACTCCAGTGTAACAACGGATCGGTCGACGCGGGAGCGCCCGGCCGAAACTCCAAAACCGTAGGTTCAACTTCTGCGACTGCAGTGTTCGTTGGCTGCACGACAATGAACACTTTTTCTGTAGGACTTGTCTCGAGTTTTATGGTATACGTATTCGTGTGCCCTTCATGCATAACCAGACTCGACCGCGAAACCGTTGCGGCAGGGCTGGGAACGAACGGATCCGGATCGACGACAAGGACCTCAACCTCACCGATGACCACATCGTCGTAGCCTCCTCCGCTCGCCTTGTGGCTTATCGTAACATCTTCGTTATTGCCATCGTCGTCCTCCAGAGGGGTGACGGTGACGGTTTGCGGTTCAAACCAATTGTCCTGGGTAAATATCAGCGTCCTGGTCTGGGGGAACTCCGCCGGCGCCGGCGATGAAACTTCCACAGCAAGCTTGTCGCTGGGCGTCACAACGACCAGCACCGTGCCCGAAGGACGCGTCGCGAGACTCAACGCATAATCGGCGGTGATAGCGGCGTTCCCGCCATCGGGTTCCACGGTGATGAGACTCGTCTCGCTGACGTTTACCGCCAGAACAGGAGCGCCGTGGTCGGAAACAGTCACGGTAACGGTCCCGCCTTCCGGATCGCAATTCGTTCCGGGCACCGCTCCGACCACGGCATGCGCGATCGAAACCGTACCTCCAACATCGTCCTCATCCGGCGTAACGGCTACCCGGAACTTCATCAACACAACTCCATCAATGGGGCCTTCGAACTGCATCACTTTCGGTGAAATGCTCACGCTGACACTGGGGGCTGAACTCGAGATCGTGGGAACCACGTACACACTCTCGCCCGACCCCAGTGACGTCAACCTGAGAAAGGCTTCATATTCGCCGAACACATCGGATTCACTCAGCGACAAGGAAGTCGGCGTCACCCCCGCGCATGGCGTAAGCATCGGGGCCTGTCCCTTTACGGCCTGCGCCGGAAGAAACGTGAGCATGCCAAGGAGCATGCAGGTTGCGAAGCGCCGCGAAAGGGAATACAGATGCGATGCGCCTGAATACGGAATACGCGTCTTCATGATCTTGCCCGTAATATGCCCATATGAGTACGATCGGATTCCCGAATCGAAACGCACTGTCTCGCACAAGTACGGGAAAAACAGCACGGATCTGAAAATCCTTTTTGAAAAAACTCCCGAACCTCAGGTAAAGACCGGATTCATGCAAAAATGATTCCGGGAATCCGGAATCGCACAGGTCGGCGCTTCAGGGGCACGCTGGAAAATACAAACCGAATCACAAAAAAGAGGAAAAAAGGAACTGCGCTTTATTCGTATGTTATTCGTTTAAAACAACCCGGAATACAGTGGGCTTTCCTCTGTGTTCTCTGTCAGGATTCCTCGATTCGCAGCGTGAAACCCTTATCCATCGAACCGGGCGATACCATCGGCGTCGTCGCGCCGGCAAGCGCGCCCCCGGACATGGCCCGATTCCGGGCAGGCATCGCGCAGCTCGAACGCCGGGGCTACCGGGTGGAGTTGGGAAGATCCACGTTCGCAAAAGACGGTTACCTCTCAGGAACGGACGCCGAGCGGCTCGACGAATTGAACGGGTTTCTCCGACGGGACGATGTGCGTATGCTCATCGCGGTACGCGGCGGGTACGGGTGCCTGCGCTTGTTGCCGCACCTCGATTACGAAGCAGCCGGAACGCATCCCAAACTTCTTGTCGGATACAGCGACATCACGGCGCTGCATCTCGCCCTGTGGCGTTATGCGGATCTGCCGGGCATTTCAGGACCCATGATCGCCGTCGACTGGCCCGATCTCGATTCCGCCTCGGAAGCGCTGTTCTGGGCGATTGCCCGGGGAGAAACCTGTGATCCCCTGATCGGTCCGGCCGGGGAAATCCTCCAACCGCTCCGGGCGGGAACCGCAGAGGGGCCCCTTCTTGGCGGAAACCTTTCCACGATCGTCCGACTGCTGGGCACACCCTATCTGCCCTCGTTCGAACAGGCTATCCTGTTCGTGGAAGACGTGAACGAACCTCCCTACCGCATTGACGCCATGCTGGCCCAGTTGCGGCTTGCGGGCGTTTTCGACCAACTGGGAGGGCTTGTTCTGGGGAGTTTCACCCGGACGCGACCCGAAACCGACAAAACCGATGCATCGCCTTCGCCCGGCGAGATTTTTCGCGAATATTTTGCCGGCGCAGGCTTTCCTGTAGCCGAAGGACTCGTCTATGGTCATTTTCCGGTGAAAAATTCGCTTCCCGTTGGCGGACGCGCCCGTCTGCAGGTAACTTCCGACATGGCGCAGCTCGGTCTCGTCGAACCCGTTGTTTCTTCCCCCTTGTAAAGCCATGTATCTGCAGGCTTCATGACGCGATCCCGTCTCAGCGTAGCCGTCTTCGCTTCCGGGCGCGGCTCGAATTTTCAAGCCATTCTGGACCAGACAGACAAACCGGACCCGGATTTCAAGGTGGTCTGTTGCATATCGGACCGGCGCAATGCAGGCGCCCTGGACCTGGCTTCCAAGCGAGATATCCCTGCGGTAATCCTCCATCCGCGGGATTTTCCGACCGAGGAGGACTATAGTCGGATACTGCTCGAAAAATTGCGTACGTACGGCGCCGACTTCATCGCACTGGCCGGATTTCTGAAGAAGATCCCCGTCGGCGTCATCGAACAGTTCAAGAAGCGCATCGTCAATGTGCACCCGTCGCTTTTGCCCGCCTTTGGCGGCCCGGGCATGTACGGACGCCGGGTGCATGAGGCGGTCATAGAATACGGCGTCCACTGGACGGGAGCATCCGTACACCTTGTAGAGGAAGTGTACGATACCGGCCCTATCGTCCTGCAGGAAGCCGTGCCTGTCCTGCCCGAAGATACTCCGGACGATGTCGCCGCGCGTGTGCTCGCGGTGGAACACCGTCTCCTCCCTGAAGCATTGCGGTTATTTGCGCAGGGCCGAGTGACGTTCGAAGGCCGCCGGGTGCGCATCGCTGCATCGTAAATCGACTGATTTTTTTCGGAAACTCACGTTCTCTCCAACCGATGATTCGCGTAAAGGACCTTCCTCCGCCCGATGATATTGTTCCCGTGCGCCGGGCCCTGCTCTCCGTATTCGATAAAACCGGCCTCATCCCTTTTGCGCAACGCCTGCACGAACAGGACATCGCCTTGATTTCCACGGGGGGTACCTGCCGCAGTCTGCGGGAAGCCGGTTTGCCGGTTACCGACGTATCCGACGTGACGGGATATCCTGAAATACTCGATGGGCGTGTCAAAACGCTCCATCCCGCTATACACGGAGGCCTGCTGGCCCGGCGAAACGACGCGGAAGACATGAACGCGCTGCAGGCGCTCTCCATTACGCCGATCGACCTCGTCGTGGTTAATCTGTATCCCTTCGAAGAAGTCACAGCAAAGGATGTTACAGAGGCTGAGGCCATAGAGAATATTGATATCGGCGGCCCGACAATGATCCGCGCCGCCGCCAAAAATTATTTTTACACCGGAGTCGTTACCTCCCCGGCGCAATACGAGGCGGTGGCCGGCGAACTGCTCGACCTGAGCGGCAGGCTTACCATGGCGACACGCCGGGCGCTCGCTCAGGAAGCATTCCAACGCACCGGAACGTACGACCAGGCCATTGAAGCCTGGTTCGCACAGCATAACAAATCGGGCAACGACGACCAGGTATCCGATTTGCCTTCCGGACTGCGTCCCGTCCTGCCCAAAAAACGCTCGCTCCGATATGGCGAAAATCCTCATCAGCAAGCAGCGCTATATGGTGGAGCCGAAGATACCTGGACGCAAATCCATGGCAAGGAATTGTCTTTCAACAACCTCATAGACCTCGACGCGGCATTGCAGCTCATCGGCGAATTCGAAACGGATACCCCGGCTTGCGCGATTCTCAAGCATACCAACCCGTGCGGAGTAGCCGTAGCCGACACGCTGGAAAACGCCTGGGCCGGCGCCTTCGCTACCGACCGGCAATCGCCGTTCGGCGGCATTGTGATCGTCAATCGCCCGCTGGATCAGGCCACCGCGGAGGCTATCGATGCCATTTTCACGGAAATTATTATCGCGCCGGAATTCGAACCGGGTGTTACGGAATTACTGGAGCAGAAAAAAAATCGGCGTCTGATCCGTTCGGGCGCGACCTTAAGCAAAGCGCCGGCGCTCGACATGCGCAGTATCTCCGGCAATCTGCTCGTGCAAACGGCAAACCCGCCTCTTCCCTCTCCGGAAGATATGCGAAACCATCTGCAGGTCGTGACCGAACGCGCTCCTGACGAGCGTGAATGGCAGGATCTCGATTTTGCCTGGCGGGTCGTCAAGCATGTCAAGAGTAATGCGATTGTCTACGCCCGCAACCGTCGTACGCTCGGCATCGGCGCCGGACAAATGAGCCGGATCGACGCTTCGGAGATCGCTGTAATGAAAGGGAAAAAGTCGGAACTCGACTTCAAAAATTCGGTGATAGCATCGGATGCTTTCTTCCCGTTTGCCGACGGACTGGTCACAGCGGCGAAAACCGGAGCCCGTGCCGTCATTCAGCCAGGCGGTTCCCGGCGGGACGACGAAGTAATTGCCGCAGCGAACGAATACGGCATGGCGATGATATGTACGGGAGTACGCCACTTCCGCCATTAGGGTAGGATCGGGCGAATCTATTCTCCGGCGCGCTCGTTTACGACCTGCAATCACATATGGATACCGGCGGTTCTTCTTAACCGTGCTTCTGGAAACGCAATGGGGTTTTTGAATTTTTCTTCGGACGTAGCCATTGATCTCGGCACGGCGAATACTCTGATTTACATCAAGGAACAGGGTATTGTGCTCAACGAGCCCAGCATCGTTGCCGTGAACCGGAGCACAGGGAAAGCTATGGCGATCGGGTACGATGCCCAGAGAATGCATGAGCGTACGAATAAGCAAATAGAAACCATCCGCCCTCTCAAGGATGGCGTGATCGCCGATTTCGAGATTGCCGAGCAGCTTATCCGGGGACTGATTCGCAAAGTGCGGACGGGCTGGCTCTCGTCCATCCATAACATGGTTGTCTGTGTGCCCAGCGGCATCACCGAGGTGGAAAAGCGGGCAGTGCGCGACTCGGCGGAGCACGCCGGCGCACGAAAAGTGTACCTCATTGACGAACCGATGGCTGCGGCCATTGGAATCGGGCTGGACGTGAACGAGCCGGTCGGCAATATGATCGTGGACATCGGCGGAGGTACCACGGAAATTGCGGTCATTACGCTTTCGGGAATCGTGATTAATGAGTCCATACGCATCGGGGGCAATGAACTCGACAACGCCATCGTGCAGTATTTCAAACGGAATCACAACCTGCTGATTGGCCAACGAACCGCCGAACGCATGAAATGCGAAGTGGGAAGCGCCCGCGAACTCGATCCGGAACTGGAAATCGCCGTACGGGGACGGGATCTGGTAAGCGGTATCCCGAAAGTGCGTAACATTTCTTCGGAAGACATCCGCGAAGCCTTGCGCGACCGGATCGAATTGATCGTCGCAGCCATCCTGCGTTGTCTGGAACGTACGCCGCCGGAACTCGGCGCCGATGTATTGGAACGCGGTATTATGCTGACAGGTGGAGGCGCTATGCTGAAAGGCCTCGACAGCTTGATCAGAAGCCGTGTGGAACTGCCCGTCCATCAATCGGAAAACCCGTTGTATGCCGTCGCGCAGGGTACCGGGAAAGTGCTTGAAAACCTGAAGGATTACCACAATGTCCTTACATGAATACCCGTCTACTGGCTCATATTCGGGATGGGTTGTTTCTCGGCACGCTCCTCATCATTGCCGGGCTCACCATGCTGACGGCAAACCGGGGTATTGTACGCAGCATGCGGATCGGGGCGCTTGAAACCACAGCGTGGCTGGAAGCCCGCTACGCCCGGGTGGCCCAGAATTTCAATGCCATCTCCGAAAACAGCGCCTTGCGCGAGGAGAATATCCGACTCTCCAGCCAGATCGCGCGTTCTCGCGAGGCGCTGGTCGAAAACGAGCGGCTCCGCCATCTTATCGGATACCGCAACGAAACCGCCTATAACCTGCTCCCCGCGCGGATTATCAACAAGGATATTACCGGGCAATGGAACTACCTTACGCTCGATGTAGGGGAGAAAGACAGCGTGACGACCCACATGGCTGTCATAAACGAACGCGGCATCATCGGATATACCACCCTGGTGAGCAGGCATTATTCGAAGGTCATGCCCTACGTCAATACGGAAGTATATATCTCTGCAAAAATCCAGCCGTTGCAGGCCTACGGAATCATTCGCTGGGATGGAGTGCGGACAGATCGATTGCATCTTGATTCAATCGTCAAGACGGAACCCGTCGAAACGGGCCAATCCGTCGTCACCGCAGGATACAGCAGCATCTTTCCGGCAGGCCTTCCTATCGGCTCCATAGATTCCATCTCGGTCAGGCCCGGGCGGGACGAGCTTACTGTATTCGTCCGCCCCGCCGCATCCATATCGACAGCAGAACATGTCTTTGTAGTGCGGGAGCAACCCGATCCGGAACGCATCGAATTCGAACAACAGGACATCCGTTAGAATTCCTCATCATACCCTTCCTTCGTCGCCCTTCCCGGTAGAAACATGGGTGCAAAACGTTTGATTACTCTCCTGTTTTTGTGCTCCGCAGCGAGCTGTGTCACGGCAGTATACGCCCAGGAAAGCGAGGGCATTCGCCGTCTGCGCAACCCCATCGATCACCTGCTCGATGCAGAGCCGTTCGAGAACGGCTTCTGGGGCGTGCATATTGTGGATATCGAAAGCGGACGCGTGCTCTACGCTCGTAACGCCGGTAAATCTTTTGTACCTGCCTCGAACACCAAACTGTATACCACGGCTGCCGCCCTGGATCTGCTCGGACCGGACTATCGCTTCGAAACCGGGCTGTATACCGACGGGATGGTTGACGAAGAGGGCGTGCTCCACGGTAATGTAATCGTGCGCGGCGGGGCCGATCCCACACTGGGCGGACATTACCTGAGCGACTCGGGGGATTGGGATGAGGACATCGACGCCCTCGTCGTCTTCCGTAATTGGGCGGATTCGCTGCGCGCCGCCGGCATACGCCGCATTACAGGCGACCTCATAGGCGACGACGATGTGATTGACGACGTACCGCTGGGCGTAAACTGGTCATGGGACGATGAAACCTGGTATTACTCCGCACAGCTTGGGGGACTGGCGTTCCATGACAATGTCATTCACTTGTACGTAGACGGGCGTACCCCCGGCATGCCTGCCAACCTGACCTGGGAGCCGCTGAACACGGACTACGTACAGGTTATTAACAGGACGCTCACCACAGAACCGGGCACGGGCCTGAAAGAAGGTTACCAGCGACAACGCGGCACGAACACGATCGAGGTTACGACACGCGTACCTGCGGGAGCAAGTGAACTTGAGGAAATTACGGTCGAAAACCCGACCAGATACACGGTATATGTGCTGCGGGAAACGCTGCTTCAATCAGGAATCGCCGTGACAGGCGATCCCGTGGACGTAGACGCCTTGTCCATCAAACCCGCTTATGAAACGCCGTCATATCGCCGGGTGGCGATCCATCGTTCGGCGCCGCTCCCGGAAATTGCTTCCCTGATCAACAAACCCAGCCAGAACCTTTACGCCGATCTTCTGATGAAAATGCTTGGGGCGGCGCTTCCGCAAGAAGACAACGACCTCGACCCGGGATCGGCAGCCATGGGTATCGAAACAGCGATGAGCACGTTCGCCCGGGCCGGCGTCGACACGAGTGCTATTCGCCTGGTGGATGGGTCGGGATTGTCACGCTTGAACCTTGTTGCTCCGGAGATGACCACTGCGCTTCTGTCCTTCATGTGGACGCACCCGGACACAAGGGTGCGCGACGCATTTTACGATTCACTGCCCGTTGCAGGACAAAGCGGATCATTGAAACACCGTATGCGACGAGGACTCGCGACAGAAAATATGCGCGGCAAGACAGGCACCTTGACCTTTGCGAGCAGCTTGAGCGGGTATGTCCGGGCCCATGACGGACGCATGCTCGCCTTCTCCATTATGTCCAACCACCATATATCGGGCTCTACCGGCATCCGCAGAATACAGGACGCCATTGTGGAGTTACTGGCGGGATTCGAGTAAATCACCTGGGGCAGGATACGCTGATCGAAGCGGACTTGATCAGGATATCCCGAAATGCTGTGCTGTCCTCTCCAAAACAGGACGGTTTTACCAGAACCTTTCAGGGATATTCACGTCTACATGCAATACAGACTCGTGTTTATCAGGAATAGAAAGAACATTATTTCGAGAAGCGAACGAAAAAAGACCTGGATGACGCCTGCGAATGTTTCCGTATACCCCAATATGCATGGAACCACTGTTCTGGGATTGCGGCACCGTGGAAAAGTAGTACTCGGTTCCGACGGACAGGCCACCATGAATAATGTCGTCGTAAAGCACCGGGCACAGAAGGTGCGCACGCTCTACGACGGCAAAATACTTGCAGGGTTTGCAGGCGCCACCGCTGATGCTTTCACGTTGTTCGAGCGCTTCGAGGAAAAACTGCAACAATATGGAGGAAACGTAACCCGGTCGGCCGTCGAACTTGCCAAAGACTGGCGTACAGACCGATACTTGCGGCGGCTTGAGGCGTTGCTTGCCGTCGGCGCCCCCGAACGGCTATTACTGGTAAGCGGCACAGGGGATGTCATAGAGCCGGACGATGAGATTATCGCCATAGGATCAGGCGGGGCCTATGCGCTTGCCGCTACCCGCGCCACCCTGCTCCACGCCAACCACCTCGAAGCCCGAAACATTGTTGAGCAAGCGCTTCGCATCACCGCCGACATTTGCATTTACACGAACGATCACTTGTCTGTTCTGGAAATAGACGCAATAGACGCCGACTAAACGGCAAGCGGGCGGGCGACGCCCGAATACAACACGAAATACCCCCATTATCTTTAATAACAAACAAAGTATTCCAGCCATGTCCTACACGCGAAAAACAAGCAAAACCACCCCGGATACGGCAAGCACCGTACTTTTTGTCGACTATGATGATCTTCACAGGAGCCTGACCCGGCTCACCCACAATGAAAACGCATCCGTGAAAGTGATTTCGGAAATGATCGATGCACTCCGGAATAACGTTCCGGAAGAAGAAGGCCCCATCGCAGAAACACGTGCGTACGGTGATTTCGCATCGCTTCACAGGGCCGGAGATCAGGCAAAAAACATGCTCTATATGAAGGGCATCGAAACCCGCTATGCACCGAATGCAAACCGGGACAGTACGATCGAACTGCAGATTGGCATAGACGCCATGGAATTGCTGCACAACCGGTCTGACGTTGCCCGTCTCGTACTGCTCAGCGGGCAACGCATGTATCTCCCGCTTGTACAGGTTTTCAGGAAATACGAACGGGATATCCTGGTTGCAAGCCTTGCGGACCCCGCTTCGCCGGAGCATGGCTTTTCCGGAGGAAGCGACTGGTTCCTTTCGGCCCGGGAATTGCTGAGCGCTTCGGCTCGGGAGTTTCTGAATGCACCGTCTCCGGCCACGGCATCCCGAGGGAAGATAGCCCCGGTCCAGCGCAGACCGCGTATAGCCCCGGCGCCGGTCGAACGCAGGCCCCGTACGGCCCCGCCTGCCCCTGCCCCTACAGGCCCCCTTGAAGAAATCGACGATCCGATTCTCGTCCGCACGCTGGAAATTATCGACGATCACTTCGGACAATATGACGAGGTGTACCTGACGCCGTTGCTTCGGAAACTCTCGGATCTCGTGGACGAGCGCCGGTACGACCCGAAGAATCTCATCAGCGACCTCGAAGAGCAACAAGCCGTCCGGCTTGAAAAACGCAGCGGTTTCCCTCACGACTATACCGTGCTCATCCTCGACGAACGGCATCCGACCGTCGCCCGTATCCTGTCCGGAAGGCAAAGAAGCGCAGACCTTCAGGAGCCGACCGGTACATCTTCTTCCTGGTACTACGATGACGACGAGACATCCGAAGATACCGAGAACGGCATGCGAATGGATGTCGACAAGGATGAGGAATCCGGGGAATACGAAGAGGACACGTTCGACTACGACGAATACGACCGGGATATCGGCGCCAGCGCGTAACGGCTGGAACAGGCGCGCCCTTGTGAAGAACTATGTGCGGCATGACGACAATACGCTGTAAACCCGATGAAATGACCCCGCGTGAAATCGTGGCGGAACTCGACAAGTATATCGTCGGGCAGGAAGACGCCAAGAAGAACGTGGCGATCGCGCTGAGAAATCGGTGGAGAAGAAGGAATGCATCGGAGGAAATGCGCGACGAAATCATCCCGAACAACATCCTGATGATCGGCCCGACAGGCGTCGGAAAGACCGAAATCGCGCGGCGCCTCGCGAGGCTTGCAGGAGCCCCCTTCATCAAGGTGGAAGCCACAAAATTCACGGAAGTCGGCTACGTAGGGCGTGATGTGGACAGCATGATCCGGGACCTGGTCGATATCGCTATCAATATGGTTCGGGAGGAGCAAACCGAGATTCTGAAGGAGCGCGCCCAGGATCTTGCGCAGGAGCGCATCCTGGATATTCTTGTCCCGCCTGCACAGAAGCCGGGGGCGGCTGCCGTCGGAACCGGCTTTACCGTACAGGGGCCTGAAAGCAATGGAGAAAATGCGGCCGAAGGCGGGGACGACTCGACAAGCCGAACGCGCGAAAAATTCCGGAAAAAGCTTGCTGCAGGCGAATTGGAGGATCGGGAAATCGAGGTGGAAGTGTCGGCGGACAACGCACCCATGCTTCAGGTCTTCGGCCCTATGGGTATGGAGGAAATGGGGATGAACCTCCAGGATATTTTCGGGGAAATGGGAAACCGGCAGCGGAAAAAGCGTCGGGTAAAGATTGCCGAAGCCCGCACCCTCCTGTCGAAGGAAGAAGCACAGAAGCTGATCGACATGGACAAGGTGAAGAAAGAAGCCCTTGAGCGTGTGGAAAATTCCGGCATTGTTTTCATCGATGAAATCGACAAAGTGGCAGGGCGAAGCGCAAAAAGCGGCGGCCCGGATGTCTCCCGCGAAGGCGTGCAGCGGGACCTGCTCCCCATGGTGGAGGGATCGAACGTAACCACGAAGCACGGTATGGTTAAAACGGACCATATCCTGTTCATCGCAGGGGGAGCATTTCATGTCTCCAAACCCAGTGACCTGATCCCGGAAATGCAGGGCCGTTTCCCGATCCGCGTGGAGTTGCAAAGTCTGGGAGAAGAAGATTTCTACCGGATTCTCACCGAGCCGAGGAATGCGCTCCTGAAGCAATATGCAGCGCTTCTTGCTTCGGAAAACGTGTGTATCGAATTCACGGACGGTGCAGTACGACGTATCGCAGCCGTTGCGGCGCAAGTGAACGCCGACGTGGAAAACATAGGGGCGCGCCGACTGCACACTATCCTGACCACGTTGCTCGAGGACATCCTGTTCGATACCCCCAACGATCACCGGGCGGAAATCCTCATCGACGAAGAGATGGTGAACGAAACATTGAATTCGGTGATCGAAAACCGGGATCTGAGCCAATACATTTTATAAACCGGATAAACCGGATCGGAGCAATCGAGACATTCCTGCGCCGATGCGAATCAGGCAGCAGGCAGGAAACGACGTGCAAATAGGCGCCCTTGCGGGGAAAACATAACCCTCATCGTATTCCATGAACCGCGTCTGCCCGAACCATGCCGCACCTGTGCAGGGTGACGAAGCGGAACGCTGGAAAGCGCTGCAGGCCGTTTCCACCCCGCACACGCCGTTTTGCCGTCTCGACTACGTGCGCGCTGTAGCTTCCGGAGCAGGGTTGCATCTCGGTATCCACATCGTTTCGGAGAACGGGCAGGATATGGCAGGCGCGGCAGTCACATGGAAACGCCGCGGTCCCTGGCGTGAAGCTATCGTGCCCCCTTTCACGCCATTTTCGGCAGTGACTCTGCGCGATGCCCTGAATCCGGCCGACATTCATTCCCGAACCACCCCGCTTGAGTCCCTGCTTGCCGAACTGGAAGCCGGATATGATCGAATTCACGTACATCTGGACCCGGAATACACCGATATACGTCCCGCGCAGTGGAGGGGATGGACCACACGCCCGCTGTATACCTACCGGCTGAATACCGGGGACGGTCCGGAAACCTGGTCGAAAGGCGCCGCACGCACCTTTCGCAGCGGAAAGGACGCCTACGACCTGCTGGAAGGAAACGGGGTCGGCAGCACCGCAGCCCTGTTGGCTGCGGCAAGCTACGCCCGGCAGGGCCGCAAAACCCCGCTGGACAAGGCTGCGCTCGAAGCGCTTGTGCGGACTGTCGAAAACACCGGGTTAGCTTCTTCCTTTGCCGTCCGGCGCCGCGACAGTGGAGACATACAAGCCGGCATCGTCGTGCTCCATGCAAATCGAAAAGGCTATTACTGGGTGGTCGGTAGCGTTCCGGGGCCGGCCATGACGGTACTCCTCGGAAAAATGCTTCCGAGACTGCATGCTTCCGGTATCGAAGAATTCGATCTGATGGGAGCCAACACGCCGACCATCGCCGAATTCAAACGACGCTTCGGGGCCAGACTCACGTCATACTATCGCATCGGGTTCTGCAGGAAGCCCATGCTTCAATGGCTTTGTACACTTCGGGAAATGAGGAGGTAACGTCATCGTACAACCGGCGCATATCCCGGCGCTTCAGACGGATCGGCATAATACGGGCGATCGCCGTCGGCACAGCGTGGAATCCCGTCCTCCGCTCTTTGTACTGGCCGGCGCCTTTCTCTGTTATTATTTGCGCTTCGGATACGATTATGCCCAAAGTGACCAGGACGAATTCATTCCGTATCTGCTTCACCAATTGAATCCGGCACGGTTTGCCGAAGACTGGCTCGTGCATCTTCAGGCCACCGAATTCAGCGTACGCACCTATTTCGTATGGCTTGTGCAATTCTTTTCCACGATTATGCCCGTCTGGCTTGCAATATTGATCCTGTATACGGCTTGCTGGCTGTGCATTGCATGGTCTGTATGGAAAATCGCCTGGTGCTTCACTGCGGATCGCCTCGTTGCTTCAGGAGCGGTGTTCGTGACGCTTTTAGCCACTCCCGTATGGACGCTGGGAGGCAATGATCTGGTGCATGGCATGCTCGTTCCCAGTATGGCCGGTTGGGCAATCGGGGGCCTTGCTGTATATCTTTTTCTGAAATCGCGCCCGCTTGCATCGGCCGTACTCCTTGGCGTGGCATGCTGGATGCAGGCCCTGGTGGGGCTTCAACTTGCCGCCCTCCTGTGCATCACCCAGTTGCCGGATTGCTTGCGGGAGCATAAACGCCCTTTACGACGCCTTATCGCATTTTCCCTCGTCTTCGCAGCTTGCGCCCTGCCGACGCTCGGGCCGATTTTCTATCAGCAGGTTCTTGTAACGACGCCGCAGGAAACGGACCCCTCCCTATTCTACATTATGGCGGAATTCCGAAATCCGCATCACTATCTGCCCGGATCGTTCCATCCCAAAAGAATGTTGGGATTCGCCCTGATTGCCGGCGCCGGACTTGCGGCGCTTGCATGGCAGCCCGTCAAGCAACAACTCCGGCACAGGAAATTTCTTCTGCGCATCCTCGTGGCCATAGCCGTATTCTGCATAACGGGATGGGTCTTCACGGAAATCATCCCTGTGCTGGCGATTGCGAAGGTGCAACTGTTCAAGACCACCGTACTGGCAAAAGTATTGCTGATCATTACGGCAGGAAGTGCAGTAAATGCCTTGCTGCCTCATGGAATCCGCCGGATGCTGCATGGGTTTTTGCGTCATGAACGTATTGGCGCAATCACGGTCGCCGCAGCCTGGATTATCGCCATGGCGCTCACCCTGCCGGAAAACGGCTACCTGCACAATAAGGTAGGGCCCTGGAAGCGGGCCGCGGCCCCAATAGGCGCCGTGCAGAAATGGGTGCGGACACACACCCCGCACGATGCAGTATTTGCGACGCCCCCCTCCTTGTCCAGCTTCCGGTCAGAGGCGCAGCGCGCCATCGTGGTGAACCACAAGGCGATCCCGTTCACGGACCGGCATATGATTACCTGGTTTGAACGTCTGACCGATCTGGCGCCGGTCGGCCGGCCGGAACGCGGTTCGCCGGACCTGCTCTACAGACTGGACGCTGCGTTCGAGTCGCTCACCGAGCGCCAGCTTGTCGAACTCGGGCAACGGTACAAATTCCGCCATGTGCTTCGGAGCACGCCGCTGCCCGAACCGCTGTCGGCATTCCGGCAGGTATTCAGCGCGGAAAATCTGTTTGTGTACGAGCGTTCGAACCACGCGATATGAAGAACCTACGGACCTGGATCGGGCAGCTTTATGCGCGGGAAGGATTCCGCGGGCCGGTAATGACCCTTCTTTCCGGTACCGCGGTGACGTTCGTTATCTCGTATCTGGCCCTTCCGGTACTCACCCGCTTATTCACAACCCAGGCCTTTGGAATCTCCGATTATTTCATAACGATCGTGAGTGTCCTCACAGCGCTTGCGTCCTTGCGCTATGAAGAAGCCGTTATGCTGCCCGAACGCGACCAAAGGGCGCGTACCGTCCTGTGGTTGGCGGGAATCATCACGATTGGCGTCACAGCCATGGTAGCCGTGGGCTCGCTATGGAGCCGGGAAATCACTTCTCTGCTGGGCGCCCCTGAGGAGATCGCTCCCTGGTTGTGGCTCGTTGCGCCCGCGTTGCTGCTGATACGGTTCGGAAAACTTGCCGAGGCATGGCTCACGCGTAAACGGGCGTTTCGTACGATTACCGGTGCGGAAGCAACCAACAAGATAGCCATCATTTCCAGCCGCATCGGCCTTGGCGCAGGTACGCCCCTCGGCGCAGGGGGATTGATTTTGGGATTCATCACCGGGCAGGCGCTGGGAGCGGCGTATTTCGGGGCAGCGCTCCTTCGCCGCAACAGAGCGCCTGACGCGCGCCGCCCCTCGATGAGCGAACTTCGATCCGTGGCCAGGCGCTACCGGCGGTTCCCCCTGTACGCCATGCCCTCCTCTTTACTGAATACCGTATTGGGCCGCCTGCCGGTGCTCCTGCTTCCGGTCTATTTTGGCTGGGACGTAACAGGCCTGTACGGACGCGCCTTCGCCGTGCTGGCCATCCCGTTGAGTCTTATCGGAACGGCGGTAGCGCAGGTTTTTTTCGTGGACGGCGCAACAGCCCACAGGGAAAACCGACTCGCTGGTTTCACGGAAAGCGTGCATGCACGTCTGGTCATGGTCGGTATGTTTCCCTGCATGCTGCTGATCGCTGCCGGGCCGGAATTGTTTGCCTTCGTCTTCGGAGCCGGTTGGCGCGCAGCCGGCGTCTACGAACAATACCTTGCCTGCTGGTTCTTTCTGAGCGCCGTAGCCTCCCCGCTCACACGGCTCTTCGACATTCTCGAACTGCAACGAGCGGAATTGGGGATCAGTATCGGATCGTTCCTGCTTCTTGCGGCGGCTCTGTTCTGGGGTGGAAATACAGGCAACGTCCTGCTTACGATGGGTCTGATGGCAGGAGCCGGGGCATTCGCGCGCATCTTCCAGATCGCCGCAATGCTGAAGTTTGCGAAAGTATCCCTGCGACGCGCCGGAGGCGCCTATATTCGCTATGCCCTTATCGCACTACCCCCGGTGGCGTGTGTCTGGCTTGCCCGGGGCGTATGGCCTGCATGGGCAGTTGCCCTGACCGCAATCGCGGCAGGCGCCGCCTATTTCGGCTTCGTCGTATGGCGGGAGAAAATGTGGCCGGGCGCAAACGGAACCCCGGCTACAAGCCAGCGCGACGAGAACGAGGAATAATCAGAATATCCTGTAGAGAACCTGCCCGTCACAGGATAGAGCGAAACGTAGGCGGCAACCCGTTCCCCTCCGAATGGACAGCCTCCGGACTTTCGGAGACACCAGACTGCGCGTTGTTGCAATGCGTGTCGAATGCATGTGCAAGATCACTGGCTATCGCACTGGCGCTGCGTCCCTCGATATGGCGACGCTCCATGACATACACCGGCTCGCCTTCCTTCAGCAGGGCAACGAACGGTGAAGAGGGAGGGATGCCCACAAGATACTCGCGCAGGCGGGAAGTGGCTTCGAGATCCTGACCGGCAAACACGGTTACTTTTCGATCTGGCTGCACGGGATTACGGAGCGCCATGGCTATCGCCGGACGAGCGCTTGAAGCAGCACAGCCGCATACCGTGTTGATGACGACAAGCGTTGTTCCCTGCTTGCTTTCCTCAAGAGATTTCTCGACCGCCTCCGCATCGAGCAATTCTTCGATGCCCAGTTGCACGAGTTCCTGCCGCATGGGTGTTACAAGAGCTTCGGGATAAGGCATGATACCAGAAGGTTGGATGGGTCGATAAAAACAGTCGGGGACGGCATACTGAGCAACAGACCGCTTGCGTGTTCACTGCATACCACGTATGCCGTATCTTTGCATGCAGGTACCTGTATGCCTTTCCTTTGATCCCGCCACCGCACGAAAACGGCGAAGCAACGCAAGAAGCGTTTCAGCTGCCGGTTCCTCCTTTTTGATTGCGCCCCGCACACACCGGAAATGCCGTCATGAGGAATTCCCCAAAGAAACATAAGCTCTGTACCCTGACAGCGTTGGTGCTATTCCTGCTTGTTTCCGGATGCGCATCGTCCGGTTCGATGTACAGATCGGGAACGGTTGAATCCCGCATCCATGCCGAGTACGCCCACTGGCGCGGAACCCCATATCTGCTGGGCGGCACGACGAAAAGAGGGGTCGATTGTTCGGCGTTCGTCCAGAACGTATATGCCGATGCCTTCGGGATCGATCTTCCCCGCTCCACCGCGGATCAGGTCCGGGAAGGACGCAGGGTGCAGCCGGCGCAACTGAAGGCGGGAGATCTTGTGTTTTTCCGGCCGCCGGGCGCCTCGCGACACGTAGGTATCTATCTCGAAAACGGGACCTTCACACACGCTTCCACATCGCAAGGCGTTACCCTGGGTTCTCTGGAAGAGGCATACTGGCAGTCCGCATACTGGACCTCTCGCCGTCTGCTCGACAACCGGGGTAATCCCCCCCGGAAGACACGGGATAAAGACCGGACCCGACCCGAACGGCAACCTGCAAAGAGACCGGGATGGTGAGCGGAACAGATCATGCCGGATATACGTTTACCGGCCTTCTCTGAGGTCGCTTTGTATTGAGTGTTTCCGCGACCTGTGTACTGCCGGGCTGTTGTCCGCATTTTTCACCCTTCTGTCCGTCAACCATCAGGAACGCGTATCTCCGCGCAGGGCTCAAATATCGTATACCTGACCCGGGAAGGGCTCGAAAAGCTCAGGAAAGAGTTGCGCTTCCTGAAGACAAAAGAGCGTACCCGTATTTCCAGAGCTATTCAGGAAGCACGGGAAAAGGGCGACCTGTCCGAGAATGCAGAATATGACGCCGCGAAGGAAGCACAGGGACTTCTCGAAGCACGGATTGCCAAAATGGAAACGACGGTCTCGCAAGCCCGCCTCGTGGACGAGAAGCAGGTAGACCCGGAGAAGGCCTATATTCTATCCAACGTCCGCGTAAAAAATCATGGTACGGGCTCCGAGCAAACCTTCCGGCTGGTTTCGGCGGCGGAGGCGGATATCCGAACGGGAAAAATCTCCGTGACAAGCCCGATAGGGAGTGCGCTTCTCGGAAAAGCGCCCGGTGACGTCATAGAGGTTGACGTACCGGCAGGCAAGGTAAAAATGGAGGTCCTCGCGATAAGCCGCTAGGGCCTGTTTCCGGGCTTACAGGCGCCGCACATCCACCGTCAGATCCTGCAAACCCGTTCCCCTGGCCACAAGCCGGTCCCCATCTTCCACAGCCGCAACGCCTTCCGGCGTACCCGTATACATAAGGTCGCCGGGCATCAACGTAAAGATGGACGAGGCATACGCAACGAGTTCGTCCACGCCAAATACCATGCGGGAAACACTCCCCTGCTGCCGCATCACCCCATTGACGTGCAGAGAAATACCGAGGCGGCGAGGATCGGAAATGTCGCGGGCAGATGTAAAAGCGCCCAAGGGGGCAAAGGTGTCGAATCCCTTTGCAACCGACCAGGGAAGGCCGTTTCGCTTGGCTTCGGCCTGCAGATCCCGGGCCGTCATATCGATTCCGAGCGCGTACCCTTCCACATGCTTCATGGCATCGGACACGGGAATATTTTTGCCCTTTTTTCCAATGAGGACAACCAGCTCCACTTCATGATGTACCTCGCGGGAAGCAGACGGCAGCAGCACCTCTCCCCCATTTCCGATCAGGGCGGTCGGAGGCTTCAGGAATATTACCGGCGCCACAGGTATGGCGCTCTGCATTTCGGCGGCGTGCGCGGCATAATTCCGCCCGATGCACAGCACTTTTCCCGGCCGGATATTCAGGCCGGATATCGGCAGGTTTATATCCATGACATGCTTACGAATGGGGTTTCGCTTCTGCGTGGTTCCGGAATGATGCAGTTATATGGAACACGAGATTTTCTGTGTTGTTAGATTTTGCTGCGCATTCAATGCGGCGCACGGAAGGTGAAAGACAAGCGCTATGAAGGCGAGCTCCGAAAGCACCTTCAACGCCGTAATCATGAATCCGTTGTCACAGGAAAACAAGCTCTCGCGTCGGTACCCAATCCGGCGCCCAAAAGAAGAGAAAAGAATATGTATGCCATCGTAGAAATTGCCGGCAAGCAATTTTCGGTTCGCGAAAAAGATCGGCTGATCGTCCCGCATCTGGAAGGAAAAGCGAACGACTCCGTTACATTGGACCGTGTACTATTGATAGCCGGAAAAGATGGGGTACAAATCGGCACACCGGTCGTACCCGATGCCTCGGTCAAGGCAAAAATCCTCGAGCATGTCAAAGGCGATAAAATTCTTGTCTTCCGCAAGAAAAGACGCAAGCGGTTCAAGGTAAAGCGCGGGCATCGCCAGCCCTATACGCGTATTGAAATCGGGACGCTTTCCTCCGGCGACGAAAAGAAACCCGCCGCAAAGAAAACGGCTGCCACGAAACCTGCGGCAAAAAAGACGGCCGCAAAGAAACCCGCTGCAAAGAAAACGACCGCCAGCGCGAAAACAGCAGGCGCTGCACAAAAAACCGTTAAGAAAAAGCCTGCCCCCAAGGCCACCGAAGAGGCCATACCTCCTGAAAGCGAAGCCGCTTCCTGAAATTCCGCTTCGACAAAACGTTTTTTACCACTAAACAGGAAAAGTCGTCATGGCGCATAAAAAAGGCGTAGGTTCCACAAAGAACGGCCGTGACTCGAACCCCAAAATGCTGGGGGTGAAAGTCTATGCCGGCCAATCCATCCAGGCCGGCGGCATCATCGTGCGTCAACGCGGAACCAAGTTTCACCCTGGCCGCAATGTGGGTCACGGCGGAGACGACACGCTGTTCGCCAGGTCAAACGGAACCGTGCGCTTCTCACGCAGTCGTGCCGGACGACGGTTCGTGCATGTGGATCTCGACGGAGAGTGATTGCGCCACATCTTGCGCATCAGCACGCACCGTTCACCAGGGCCTGTTAACACTATGCAGTGGCGCTCTGCGGGGCCTAATCCCATGTCAGCGGATCGATCCGGAAAATATTCCTGAGCGCCGCAAATAATTCCGGATGTCTCCTCGCCATGAGATCGGGGCGTTCGAAAAAATTCTCCACGGCTACGGCAAACAATTCCGCCGGATTCTGAGCCGCGTAACGTCGTAGCATAGATCGGCCTATACGCACGCGCCGGATTTCCTTGCGCACCAATTCCCGCCAGGCCGCCGCAGACGCCGAAGCAATGAGAGACGGCGCCCCGTTGGCAAAGTTGTTTTCGTAATCGAGCAGGTGGGCCATTTCATGGAGCACCACATTATGGCCGTCCCCCGGATTCTTCCATCCCTGACGGACGGATTCCACGGACAGAATCACGGGCCCCTGCGAATGCGCCATTCCTTCGAATTCCCCGTCTTCGCCGGCTGCATACTCATCGTCGAAACGGTCCGGATACAATAATATCGTGCAGCGTGAAGGCCATTCCCGATCCGGCCGGCCATGCAGAAGAAGCGCGGCGCCGGCTGCAACCGCCGCCCTCAGCTCGTCGGTGACCTCCACTCCCGATACGCCTTCGAAGGTCCATTCGGAAAGAATAATTTTCATATCGCGCTCGAACCGTTCCCGTTCGACATAACGATAGAAAGGAAAATCCGCCCTGAGCCATCCGACCACAGCGGGGGACAACGGCTTGCGTACAGTCAGTAAGCGACGCAATGGCCGCCGTGCTCCCCAGCCTGCCACAAGGATAAACATTGCTACGCCGAACACCCATCCCGCCGAGGTGGATGGCTCGGTCGCGATACCTGCGCCGGCGCCTGTCACCCCCGCCAGCACCAGGAAAAACACCACGCTTTTTCGATTGACTACCTGCACGATTCCGTGTTTTTTTCGAACAAAACAGCTATGGGGTAGTGTAATACGGCTTGTAATACCGATCCGGCAAACCTGATCATGAATAGTATCTTCAACGAGGTGATCTGATGGGCACGATGAACAAGATGCGAGAGAACACAGGCATCATCCTGTGGATTCTGGTGTTCGCGTTCGGAGTAATCTGGGTGCTCCAGGATTCCGGCGGCCTGGACGCCGTCGGCATCGGCACTGGCGTAGACATTGCAGCCGTGGATGGAGATCCCGTTCCCTATCAGACATATGTCCAGACGGTACAGCAACAGGTACAGCAATATCAGGACCAGACGGGAGAATCGATACCTCCGCAACTGCTGGAGCAGCAGCGGGAGTTTATTTTCCAGGCTCTCGTTGATGACAAGTTGCGCGAACATGAGATGGATCGCCTGGGCATATCGGTTACCGGCGAGGAAATCTATGAAATGGTGACAGGCGACAATCCGCATGCGATCATCCGCACGTATTTCAGCGATGAACAAGGCAATGTGGACAGGGGCCTTCTTCAAAATTTCATTGAAAATCCGGACGCCAGCGAAGACTGGATTCAGATCGAGGACTATCTCCGTTCGGAGCGACGGCGTCAGAAGATGGACAACCTCCTCGCGGCAACGGTGCATGTCACCGATCGCAACGTAGAGGAAGAATACCGGCGCCGCAACCTGAGCGTGAATGTGGAATGGGCGGGATTGCCGTACGCGTCCATTCCAAATGACTCGGTGGTGGTTGAGGAGCGTGACCTGAGGAGATTCTATGACGATCACCGGGACGAGTACGCACGTAATCGCGCGTATGACATAGCGTATGTTTCGCAGTCCAAATTACCCTCCGCGGAAGATTCCGCCGCGGTCTATGCAGAACTCGAACGTATGAAGGACAGTTTTGCGGCGGCGGAAGACGATTCGTTATTCCTCCTTCGCAATGTGTCCCGGCGACCCTTCTCCGACGCCTGGTTCAGTGCCGGTGACCTCGATACGGAAATTGCCTCCGTGGTTTTCCCCAACCCGGAAAGGGGATCGGTGCTGGGTCCGGTCGCCGTAGGCAGTGAAGCGCACCTTGTCAAAATCAGAGACATACGACCTGCGGAAGACGTTTCCGTGCGCGCATCGCATATATTACTGCGCACCTCCGACGAGGATGAGAACATACGCAGTCAATTGACCGAGATACGCAACCGCATCCAGTCAGGGGAAGTTGATTTCGCGGAAATGGCCCGGCAATATTCCGAAGACGGATCGGCTCCGCAGGGTGGTGACCTGGGCTGGTTCGGTCCCGGCCGCATGGTGGCGCCCTTCGAAGAGGCGGCGTTCGGGGCTCGTGTAAATCAGGTCGTCGGTCCGATCAAAACGCAATTCGGGTATCACCTGATTGTTGTCGTCGCACGTGCGGAGAACGAGGTGAATATCGCGGATTTCGCTCTGGAAATCGACGCGAATGTCGCCACGCTCAACCAGATTCAGGAACAACTGGAAGACCTCCGGTACTTTGCGGAAGAGACAGGAGATTTTGACCAGGAAGCGCAACGTATGGGTATGAGCATTCAGCGGGTCCGGGTTGAAGAGGAACAGGTAGACATTCCGGGAATCGGCAGCGGGTATGCCGTGCTCGACTTTCTCGAAACGTCAGAGCAAAATGATATAAGCGACATCATCGAACTGGACGAAACCTTTATCATCGTTCATGTCGACGAGATTATACCGGAGGGCTACCAGTCTTTCGAAGAGGTACAAACGGAAATAGAACCCCGGACCTATATCGAGAAGAAAAAAGAGGTGCTCGTAGAGCGTTTGGAACGCGCTTACGAGTCCGGAGGCTTCGACAATCTTTCGAGTATACCCGGCATCCGGACGCAGAACGCTTTTTTAACCTTTGAATCGAATGTGGTCCCCGGGCTCGGCGCCGAACCCTTGTTCGTGGGGACTGCGTTTGCTCTTGACGAGAGCGCCTCTTCGGGCATCGTTGCCGGAGACAATAGCGTCTTTGCCTTGCGGGTAAGCCAGATCAACGAACCGGCGCCTATCACGGAAAGCGAACAGGAAAATATCCGGCAGCAACTATTGCAGCAGCGGCAAAACGCCGTGCGCACCCAATGGATTACATCCCTGCGCGAACATGCGGATATCGATGACTTCCGCAGTCGTTTCCGTCAGCAGCAATAGCGGCAGGCGTCGTTACGCCTCAAAGGTTCCCCGATACACCACCTCCGCAGGACCTTCCAGGTAAAGGTCTCGTACGCCCCGTTCTCCCAGTCGGAATCCTACCGTCAGACGCCCGCCGGGCATATCCACATCGATCCGGTCAGCGTCTGTGCGTTCCAGCATACGCGCCACCACAGCGGAGGCCACCGCCCCCGTACCGCATGCCAGCGTTTCCGCCTCCACGCCTTTTTCGTAGGTACGGACAAGCAATCGACCATCGTCTACGACTTCGACAAAGTCGATGTTGGCTCCGGCCGGAGCCAGTGCTTCATCCTGCCGGATCGCCGGCCCCCAGGTCCCCACGGGAATATCGGCCGCGCGATCCACGAAACACACGAGGTGTTCCGTACCGGTCCAGATATAATGGGCATCGGCAATGTTCATTTCCGCCATGCTGCGAAGTACCCGGTGCGGCGTATAGCCGGCCAGCGCATGCTGGTAGATGCGCACGGCCCCGCCTTCCGGGCCTTCCGCCCGAAAAACACCCGCATCTGTTTCGATCTGCATCTCTGACGTATCCATCCCGGCCCGCCGGGCAAACAGCACAAGGCAACGGGCGCCGTTTCCGCACATGGTGCCGATCGTACCGTCCGCGTTGACGTAACGCATCCGAAAATCATGCCCGGCATCGTCCGGAGCATTGAATGCCAGCAGGCCATCCGCACCAATGCCTTTGCGCCGAGGGCACAGGCGCTGGGCAAAGCCGCTCAATTCTGCATCGGAATAACGATAGAAACGATTGTCAATGACGATAAAATCGTTTCCGGCCCCATTCATTTTTGTAAATTCCACAATGATTTGCATAGCAAGCAAGGTGACCTCTTGGCGGAAAAGACATTAACGATCGAAGGCGTCGAACCCCTCCTCCTGTACGGCTTCAACGACGCATATCTGCGCAAGATCGAAGAGGCCTTTCCCGAAACGCACGTCACGGCGCGCGGCGATGCGCTTATGCTCAACGGCAAAAAAAGCGCCGTGGAAGACATTGAGCGAATCGTCGAAGAACTCGTTAACGTCATTACCCGTAACGGCGCCCTGACCGAAAACGATGTAGACACCGTACTGGCTCTCTTCACCACCGGGGACGGCGCGGGTTCCCGTTCCACGGGTACGCACCATGTCATCCTGTTCACCCCCTCGGGTAAAGCCATTCGGGCAACGATGCGCGGCCAGGTCCACCTGGTGGAGGCTGCCAGGTCGAACGACATCGTTTTCGCCATTGGCCCGGCGGGCACGGGAAAAACCTACACCGCGGTTGCTCTGGCGGTATCTGCACTCAAATCACGCAAGGTGAAACGGATCGTACTGTCCCGACCGGCCGTAGAGGCCGGTGAACGGCTTGGCTTTCTGCCGGGAGATTTCCGGGAAAAGGTCGATCCATACCTGCGCCCCCTCTACGATGCCCTTGAAGACATGCTCTCCAGCGAAAAGTTGCGGGGGCTCATGGAAAAGAAAGTGGTGGAAATTGTGCCGCTGGCCTACATGCGCGGGCGTACGCTGAACAATGCGTTCGTTATTCTGGATGAGGCGCAAAACGCCACCTCGCTGCAAATGAAGATGTTTCTGACGCGTATCGGGGTAAACAGTCAGGCGATCGTCACCGGGGACATTACCCAAACGGACTTACCGGCCCGCGAGCAAAGCGGACTCGTCGAGGTCCGGAACGTGCTGTCCGACATAGAGGGCATCCAATTCGTTTACTTTGACCGCCATGACGTTATGCGTCATCGCCTCGTGAAAAACATTATCGACGCCTACGAACGCGGCGGGCCGGATGTCAGAGATAGTACGCCGGATCAGGAAGCCGCGTCGTAATCGTAAAACCCGCGCCCGGATTTGCGGCCCAGCCGGCCTGCATCCACCATCTCTCTGAGAAGAGAACAGGGCCGGTATCGATCGTCGTCCAGTCCCTCATAGAGCACTTCCATAATCGACAAGCACACATCCAGACCGATGAAGTCCGCAAGAGCAAGCGGTCCCATCGGATGACGCATTCCAAGGGTCATCACTTTATCGACACTCTCCGGCGATGCTACGCCTTCCATGACACAGCGGCAGGCCTCGTTGATCATCGGCATCAGAACCCGGTTCGAAACGAATCCCGGAGCATCCCGCACCTCGACCGGCTCTTTGCCAAGATCGCGCGCGAGGCGGAACACTTGCTCGAATGTCGCCTCGCTCGTCGCCGGACCACGCACGACTTCAACCAGCTTCATAACCGGTACGGGATTAAAGAAATGCATACCGATTACCTGTTCGGGGCGGGCGGTCGCAGAGGCCAGCGAGGCAATGGATATGGAAGAGGTGTTGCTCGCCAGCACGGCATGGGCCGGCGCCGCAGCATCCAGCCTCGTGAACACGGTTTGTTTGAGCGCCGCGTCCTCCGGTACGGCCTCTATAACCAGATCGGCGTGCGCCACCCCCTCATGCAGATCGGAAAAAGAAACAATTCGGCGCAAGATGTCTTCCGGCTGGGCAACACCCTGGCGGTCCAGATTTCGCCGGATCGAAACAAGGGCCCGTTCAAGAGCGGCCGCGGACACGTCGACGAGATGTACCGGATGCCCATGCAGGGCAAAGACATGAGCAATGCCGCATCCCATTGCGCCGGCTCCCACTACAGATGTCCTGCACCGGCTCATGCGACTTGAACCAGAATGAGGAAAGGTCAGAACGCCAGCATGCCCGCTGACTCTACCGCCGGAAGATCCTTTATATCCACCGGGGTGTTTTCTTCGTCCACCAGAACCACGCGAGGACGGTGGCGGCCGCCTTCCTCGGGGGTCATGTGGGCATACGCGATGACAATCACTTCATCCCCCTTGGCCGCTGAGCGGGCGGCGGGGCCATTCAACTTGACGATACCGCTTCCGGCTGGACCCGGGATAGCGTATGTCTCAAGACGCGAACCGTTGTTTACATTCACCACCTGCACCTTTTCGTAGGGAAGGATCCCTCCTGCTTCAAGCAACGCTTCGTCCAGTGTAATGGACCCTTCGTAGTAGAGGTCGGCTTCGGTAACCCGAAGCCGCTGCAACTTCGCCTTGAACATGGTAACGGTCATAACAATCCGGCTGGCCGGCCTTTCGCATAACTTGTCGTAAGAAGTACAGGGAATCTAACTTCCTTCGTCATATTTTTCCACACGCTGACCCGCGGGGGCTTGCGTAAAAACACTGTCGATAAGTCGTGTGCTCCCGAAACAGACGGCCACCGCCGCCAGTACGTGCTGACCGGGCGATATTTCGTCGATCGGCTGCAACGTATCCGCATCCACCACATCCGCATATTGCACCTGTGCATCGGTTTCCCGGCGGAGTATCGAGCGCATGATTTCAACCAGTGCCGCCCGGTGCTGTTCCCCTTTCCCGATAGCCTCTTCTGCGCCAAACACTGCCTGCGACACGACGACCGCCGCCTTGCGCTGCACAGGAGACAGATAAACGTTGCGGGATGAAAACGCTAATCCATCCGCGGCGCGAACGGTCGGCACGCCAACCACGCTGATGTCCAGCAGCATCTCCCGCACCAGCCTGCTCAGAATGACAAATTGCTGGGCATCTTTCAACCCGAAAACAGCCACATGCGGGCGGCATGCATGAAAAAGCTTTAACACGATCGTTGCCACTCCCTCGAAGTGCCCCTGCCTGAATGGTCCACACAGATATCTGTTCATATCCCCCACATCGACAGATATCCGGTCTGCCTGCACACCTTCCGGGTACATCTCCTCTATCCCTGGGGCAAACACGGTGAGTCCGGAAGACAACCTGTCAAGAATTTCCACATCCTTATCGAAGGAACGCGGGTAGTCATTCAGATCCTCCCGGGGACCGAATTGCGTCGGATTCACAAAAATGGACACCACTACATCGTCCGCAGAGGAAAGCGCCGCCCGAACAAGCGCCTCATGCCCTGCGTGCAAAGCTCCCATCGTGGGCACAAGCGCAATACAGCGCCCTTCACGGCGCCGCTGATCGGCCCATGCCTGCATCTTCCGAACGGAAGTGATTATTTTCATGGAATGCAGCGTATAATGCCCGGTACTCCCGCCATCATCATATTGTATTCCCATGTCTGAGTTTCGTATTGAAACCGATTCCCTCGGCGAGGTTCATGTGCCGGCCGACGCACTCTTCGGCGCGCAGACACAACGAGCCGCCGAAAATTTTCCCATCAGCGGCCTGCGCTTTCCGCGGGCATTCATCCAGGCGCTCGGCATGATCAAGCATGCTGCCGCCCGGGCAAACCGCTCGCTGGGCATGTTGCCGGAGGACAAGGCGGACGCCATCGCGAACGCCGCGCAGCAAATCATCGACGGAAAATACGACGATCAATTCATACTGGATATTTTTCAGACGGGTAGCGGCACCTCTACCAACATGAATGCCAATGAGGTGATCGCAACGCTTGCAAACAAGGCATTGGGGGGAAAAGAAGATGGCAAGCATATCCATCCGAACGATGATGTAAACATGTCGCAGTCGTCGAACGACGTCATTCCGACAACCATGCACATCGCTGCCCGCATGGCCATCGAGCATACGCTGCTTCCCGCGCTGGAGCGGCTTCGGGAGACTCTTGTAAACAAGTCCGTCGAATTTGACGACGTTGTAAAAAGCGGGCGCACCCACCTGATGGACGCCACGCCCGTGCGGCTCGGACAGGAGTTCGGCGGATACGCGTCCCAGATAGCGCATGGCATGAACCGCCTGCAAGATGCTTCCGGGGAACTGGAAGAACTGGCCCTCGGAGGTACGGCCACAGGGACAGGGATCAACCGGCACAAGCAATTCCCCGAAAAAGCCATTGCAAACCTTTCCGGGTTATCCGGGCTGACGTTTCGCGAAGCGGAAAATCACTTCGAAGCACAGTCCGCCAGAGACGCGTACGTCAGCGCATCCGGAGCACTCAATACACTGGCGGTCTCGTTGATGAAAATAGCGAATGATCTGCGCTATCTCGGGGCAGGGCCCACCAGCGGAGCAGCCGAAATCCGGGTTCCTGCCGTACAGCCCGGATCCTCCATTATGCCGGGCAAGGTCAATCCTGTACTCAGTGAGGCCATGATGATGACCTGCGCCCGCGTGATGGGGAATCATACAACCATCACGATTGGCGGACAGCATGGCAACCTCGAACTGAATGTGATGATGCCCGTTATGGCGCATTGCATGCTGGAAAGCATCTCGATCCTGACCGGGGCATGTGATGCGTTCCGTATCCGATGCGTAGAAGGAATTGAAGCGGATCGCGCACGCTGCCGCGAACTGCTTGAGTTGAATCCGTCGATCGCAACAGCGCTCAATGCCGCTATCGGGTATGACAAAGCGTCACAGGTTGCCAAAAAGGCGGCTCTGGAACGGCGTTCGGTACGGGATGTCCTTCAGGAGATGAATCTGATCCCGGAGGCGGACATTGACGCCATCCTCGATGTACGCCCCATGACCGAACCGGGCATTCCGGGCACGTAGCCATACGTAGCCTGTAACATGGGCAAACGACCTGCTTGTCCGGGATTTTCGCAATAATTTCGAATTTGGCACGTTTTTGTCTGCCAACGAAATACGTCGCCGCAGCGCCTTGTGCGGCGGCGCCATACCTCATGCATAGTTGCAATCCAATCCACATCCGAACATGCGCACAAAAAGAAATTATCCCGTTTCGCTGGCCGTGATCGTTGCCGTTTTCCTGTCCGGCGGCCTGTTCGCAATGACGGGAGCCAACCTATTCGGCATAGGAGACAAGGCCGGCGTCGAGACCCGGGCCGCCGAAAGTGCCCCGGTCGTCGATGCGCTCCCTGAAGCAACCACCCTGGAAGACACATTTACCCAGGTAGTCGAACGCGTCAATCCGGCTGTCGTACAGATCCAGGCAGAAAACCTCCCGACCGACTGGAGCCCGGATGCACCGCGGACAAATCCTTTCGAGAACACCCCGTTCGGGGATTTCTTCAGAGATTTCGACTTCGATGGCCCGCAGATTCCGCGAAGGGGGCTCGGGTCGGGCGTCCTCATCCGGCCGGATGGGCATATCCTGACCAATAATCATGTCATCGAAAACATGAACGAGCTGGCCGTCATCGCCATGGACGGTACGGAATACGAGGCGCGCGTCATCGGAGCGGATCCTGTAAGCGATGTTGCCGTGATCAAGATCGACGCAGAAGCATTGCCTTATGTCGGCATGGGAGACTCCGACCATATCAAGGTCGGACAGTGGGTCATGGCTTTCGGATCGCCTATAGAAGCATCGCTCGGCAATACGGTTACCGCGGGTATCATCAGCGCAACAGGCCGGATTCGGATAGGAAACGGCAGCGTAAATGACGACGCAAGCGGACCCGCCCCCACATATAATTTCATTCAGACGGATGCAGCGATCAATCCGGGAAATTCCGGGGGGCCGTTGGTCAATCTGCGGGGCGAACTGATCGGGATCAACACGGCTATTATCACTCGCACGGGCGGATATCAGGGAATCGGCTTCGCCATCCCCGTCAATACCGTACGAAACGTGGCCGACCAGTTGATAGCCACCGGGCGCGTCGAGCGAGGGAAGCTTGGCGTAAGTTATGGTCCCGCGAGCGAAGCCCTTATCGAAACGCTGAACCTGTCTCAGGGTGCAGCCGTTGTCGGGTCCGTAGTAGCCGGCTCCGCGGCGGACAATGCAGGCATCCGTCCCGGCGATATCATTGTCAGCCTGAATGGCAAGCAGCTGAGCAATCATCAGCAGCTCTCTCTATGGATCGGCGCCATGAAACCGGGAGACTATGCCGAAGTCGAGGTCAACCGGGACGGGGAGCAGAAAATCTTCCGCATCAAACTCGGAGGCTGGGAGAACGGTGAATCGACCCTGGCCGGGAACGAGGATGCGCCGGAAACGATCGGAAACCGCCTGATGGACGAACTGGGCATCACGCTGGGCAACGTTACCCCCGATCTGGCTCGCGAAGCGGGTTTCGAAGAGGAAACGATCGATGGTGTGATCGTTACGGATATAGACCCAACGAGTTATGCGGCTCGTGAAGCAAACCTCCGCCAGGGCGCCGTCATTTCGGAAATCGATCGGAAGGAAGTCCGCAACCTTAAGGAATTCGAGGCGGTTTACGATAATATAGAGGCGGGCAAGGCCTTTATCGTCCGGCTGCGCGCCCCGAATGGAGGCGCCGGAATCACTGCGCTGAAAAAGCCGCAGGCGCAAGAGGAATAAGTCAGAGCGCCGGGAGACGGTTCGAGGTCCGCCTACTGCCGAATCAGCATAGTTAGCCCATACTGGTGGTCTTCGATCCGCATGGGCGCTTCGGAGAAGGGAATCAGGTAGACCTCGTCCTTGTTCGGTAGTGTACGCACATCGTAGGTCTCCCCCTCCGCCGAACGGTTGCTCCAGAATCCCATACGGGCCTGCTCGCCGGCCGCGGTCGCGGCAATACCTATTTCGTACTTGCGGATCTCCTTGCCCCGCTGAAAAAGGGAAACCTCCCGCGTACCGTAACTACGGTACAAACGAATGGTCTTGGGAACGGTACCCGCGTCCCTGCCGTCGATGAGTACATAAACAGCCTTGCCGTAGCGAAGCGAATCCGCCACTGCCTCGTCCCCCTGGGCCACGTCTTTCGACGCACTGCAACCTGCAACAAGCGGAACCAGAACCGTTAGCGTTACAACAAGTCTTGCGATCATCATGCCACCCTCCCTGTTCCATAAAATACGCAGTGCCTGTATTTCTTATCGCAACGGCTGCACACGGTTCCCCGTCCACCCCTTATGTTCCTAAACGCTATATTGCGCCTCCCGGCGGACCCGTCCGCACCGTCCCATGCATACGACGACCATGCCCATACCCATCTCTTTCGCTCCCCTGGACACGTTGCCTGCAGTCATACGCACTGGCGGCGTGGAGGCTGACCGGTGTCTCGTAGTGACGGACGAACATGTGGCGGCGCTCTATGGCGATGCCGTATGTAACCACCTTGCACGGAACGAATTCGAACCGCTCCTCATCGTACTGCCGCCTGGCGAAGAAAGCAAGTCGCAGCATCGACTCGCAGAAATCTGCGACCGAGCGCTGGCATGGGGCATCGAGCGAAGTACGCCCCTTGTAGCCCTCGGAGGGGGTGTCATAGGCGACCTCGCCGGTTTTGCAGCGGCCACCCTCCTGCGCGGCATTCCGTTCTTTCAGGTCCCCACCACACTGATCGCACAAGTGGACAGCTCTATTGGAGGCAAAACCGGCATCAATCATGAAACCGGAAAGAACCTGATCGGCGCATTCTACCGCCCTGCCGGGATCCTGACGGATCCGGCTTTACTGAAATCCCTCCCAACGCGTGAGTGGACCAGCGGCCTTGCGGAAGTGATCAAGCACGGCCTTATTGCCGACGACACACTCTTTACAGCGTTGGAAACGCAGATAGATGCGTTGTTTGGTCGCAACGAGCCGGTCGTGGAACGCATCGTTCCTCACGCCGCGGGCGTGAAAGTGCGCATCGTGGATGAAGACGAATTCGAAACCGGGCTGCGAACCATTCTGAATTTCGGTCATACGTTCGCGCACGCCATCGAAAAAGTAGCCGGATACGGAGTATACACGCACGGGGAAGCCGTAGCTGCGGGTATGCGGGCAGCCTTGTACGTTTCCGAACACACCACACCAGGCTTCGACGCCGAGCGAGCCGATCGTATCGTCCGGCGTATTCCGGTACCTCCCGGACTCGCTTCTCTTTCGATAGCGGATCTCATGGACACCATGAAGCTTGACAAAAAGGTGCGCAGGGGCAACGTGCGGCTGGTGCTGCTTGACCGAATCGGCCATGCCTTCGTAACCGGAGATATACCTTCCACCCTGGTGGAGAAGGCCTGGGCGTTCGTTCAGGAAGCCATCGGCTGAACCAGGGAATATTTGTACAGGCGTACAACGCGCTTCGTACGCAGGCACTATTTCGGTACGCCTGCGTACTTATTCCTGGCAAACCTTCCCTGCACCTTGTCCTCCCGCCGAGTCATACGCTTCTCCGGCAGTCTCCTGCAGTTCGCCTTGGGCGCAGTGCTGTTTGGAGTGCTGGCATTCTTTGCTCTGGCGCGCACCGAACAAGGTAGAGAAACACTGCGCATTGGAGCAGAGCGCCTGATCAACCGCTCGCTGGAGGGAAACCTGGAGATCGGCAGTTTGTCGGGCAGCGTGCCCGGACGACTCACCGCCCAACAAGTCGTCGTACGGGATGCCGCCGGAAACCCGATCGCCCGCATCGATTCAGTGGTCCTGCACCCTACATGGCGCTCCCTGGTCGGCCGCACCATCTCGACGGGGCATGTCACGCTCGTTCGCCCGCGTATCACCCTGCAAAGGGATGAATCGGGCGCCTGGAATATTACAGAGGTTTTCCGGTCTGTTACTGATACGTCCCGGTCGGACACGAACCCCTGGTCTTTGCGGTCCAGCCTCGTACACATCGTAGAGGGAAGCATCCGGACCCGATCGGCATTTCCTTCCTCTTCGGAGGTTTTGTTCGACTGGGGTAATGCCTCGATGGAAAATATCGACGCCCGGCTGGCGATCGACATAACACCGGAAACAAAAAACGTTGAGGCGCTCGATTTCAAGGCCCGGCTTATTGATCCGGATATGGAAATCGCCCTGCTGCACGGGCAACTGACCGCACAGGAAAACAATATCGCGCTGCGCGAAGTCAACCTTCGCACGACGGAGAGCAACCTGTATTTGAACGGTTCGATATCGACACCCGATACGCTTTCCGGCCATGTTTCTTCCCCTGTCCTGGATATTCACCTCGACCGCAGTACCATCCACTCCGGAGAATGGAGCAGGGTATTCCCGGCTCTGCCCTCCATGGAAACCGTTACGGCTGCCGCAAGAGTGCGGGGTCCTGTCGAGGCGCTGATGATTGAGCGCCTCTCTCTCGAAAAAAACTCCTCTGCACTGGCAATCGAAGGAACCGTCTTCGGCTTACCGGACTCGCTGGATTACGAACTGGCGGTACGGGAAGGGCAAATGCACTGGCAGGATATACGTCCACTCCGGCACACTATTGCCATCCCGTCCTTTGAACACCTTGGCCGCATCGCCTTCACGGGCTATGCAAAAGGGACGGCGCATTTTCGCAGAGGAGAAACTGCGCCCCGGTGGCAAGGAGTGCACGAATTTGCGGTCGAAAGCGATGCCGGCACCATCGAGGGAGACGCCCGGATTACGCGCAACGAGCGCACGTTCTCTGTAGACGGCGCGCTGGACCTCACCGATGTAGACCCCGGTCGCGTATTCAGGAAACCGAATCTGGCAAGCGATCTCACGGGGCGCATCACATTACATGGGGATGGCCCCTCTCTCCCCGAACTGGCCGGGGAAGCAGAACTGGAGTTGACCCGCTCGAATACCGCCTACGGGCGATTTGATACGCTCCGTGCAGTGGTATCCGGCACGCGGCATGCCTTCGAGGGAACCCTTCATGCGGCAGAGCGCAGCGGATCGCTGGATGCTTCTTTCCGGGCCGACCTGGATTCGGCCCCTTTCCATTACCGCATGGAAGGCGCCACGACCCGATTCGATATTGCAAATATCCTCCGCAACGACTCCCTTTCTTCGTCACTCAATACCCGATTCACGGTGGAAGGAAGCGGCGTATCGTGGACGAGTTTCGAAGGGGATATGGAGGTGGCGTTCGATCCATCCGTCATGTCGATGGGAACGACTCAACGCACTATCCCGGCCCACCGCTCCTCGCTGTCGATCCGTCAGAACAATACGGGAGACTCCGGGGAACCTCAGGTTGTGCTGGATGGAGACATGGCGGCATTGAAAATAACGGGGGATGTAGCACTGGAGCCGGTCATACGACTCGTGCGACATTGGGGCGAGGCCATCGCCCGATCGGCAGCGTATGAGACATCGAAACCGTACCGTACGGCAGCGCCAAAAATAGAACCCGCAGGTGCTGGACGACAGGCCGGCAGCCGTACAGTAACCGGCCTGGAAGCAAGACAAATCGATGTAAAGTTGCACTTGCTGCGTTCGGACATCCTTGCCGCCCTGTTTCCGGCCCTGCCTTCGGTACATACCGACCTCCGGGCGGAAGGCCGCCTCCGGTTGTCCCCCGACTCGTTTGATCTCGACATGGATGTCGAAGCTGACTCGCTGCATACCGGCGAGGTACGGGCCTACAAGGTTGCAGCAAATCTGTCAGCCGCAAGCGACGATGCAGACGCCATCGCACGCACATTGCGATCCGCCCTGTCGGCAACAATCTCGGACATGAATGTCAGGGGAAGGCGCCTCGAACAGGCCTCCCTGAAGAGCGGTTTCCGAAACAGGACCCTTGACTTTACGGCACAGGCAAACGCCCCCGGGGCGGCGACGCCGTTGCGGCTACGCGCCCGCATGGATATCCTGAACGACCGCAACCGACTGTTTATCGAAGAGCTTCAGATAGCCGCCAGAAATCAGATCTGGACAGCAACCGATAACCGGATCATCGATTTCTACAAGGACGCTATTCATATTCCCGATATCCGGATTACCCGGCAGGACCGGTTCGCTGCGGGCCCACAGGAATACCTGCATATCACCGGTGCGCTTTCCGCTTCGCCACAGGACACGCTATTCATCCGTGCAGAAGATATTCGCATGCGGCATGCGGGCGAACTGATGGGCCTGCGCAATGCAGTCGATGGACAACTTGGAGGAAAAATCGCTTTTACGGGGTGGGGCCGTCGGCCCGAACTCACCGGGCATGTTTTCGTGGACTCCCTGACCTTCAAAAACCGCCCGTTGGGGCATCTTGCGCTCGATAGCCGCTATATTCCCGGTTCCCCGGACGTCGCCCTGCAAGCCCGTCTGACTCCTTCAATATCCGGCGATACGGACCTGCTGCCTTATCGGAACGACCTGACCCTGAACGGCACGTTCCGACTCCCCGGGCCGCAGAGCGTCTCCGAAACACGGGATCCCGGGGCCCTGGACCTGAACATACGTATCGAACGAGCGGATGCCTTCTTTTTTGAACTCCTGTTCAGCGAGGCCATTGCCGACGTAACAGGATATGTCGACGGAAGCGGACACATCGGCGGAGATTTTTCAAAACCGGCCTTCAATGCCGATCTCGCCTTGCGCGGCGTGCGATTTCATGTTCCCGAATTCCAACTTGCCTACGAGGCAACCGGCCCTCTTGTCGTGGACAGACAGGGTATTCATCTCGCGAACCTGCGCCTCTCCGATACCCGAAACGGAACAGCTGTCGTGGGGGGATCCATCCTGTTCAACGACTATCGCTTTTTCTCTTTCAGGCTTGAGGGGGCGCTTGACAGGCTGAATGTGATGAATGTGCGCAATTCGAGAGAATTGCCCTTCTATGGACGCGTCTGGGCTTCCGGCGACGTACTGCTCAGAGGACCGATTTCCAATGCGCTCCTGGAATCGAGTGAATTGAGAACCACTGCGGGCAGCGAGATATACATCCCGGTCGCTGAAACAAGTGAAAATACGGACACCGGTTTCATCGTATTTGCGGACTCCATGGGATATACGCCATCCGATTCCGTCCGGATCACCCGGCGGCGTAACCTCCTGACGGAACGCCCTGCGGGCGAACGGCCATTCGTGGACGGCCTCGACATGGACATCAACATTCTGAGTCCGGAAGGCACTACGGTCCACCTTGTGATCGATCCGCTTCTTGGCGACGTCATCAATGCCCGAGGAAGCGGACGGGTTCAGCTCGGACGAGACGAAGGCGAATTCTACACATTCGGAGCCTTCACCGTTACTTCCGGGGATTATCTGTTTACGGCCGCCGAGGTATTCTCCCGAAGATTTCTCATCGACAGCGGCACGATAGACTGGGACGGCGATCCGCTCAATGCCGAGATGAACATCGCGGCCTCGTATCGGACCCGAGCTTCTCTGGAAGGCCTGGGCCTCAGCACACAACAGCGCCAACTCATTCCCCTCGTCATCGAGTTGGGCGTGAGTGGGCGTGTCGCAACACCCATCGTCGATCTGAGACTCTCCGTAGACCGGGAGAAACGCAGCTACATCGGCAACTATGAAGGGCTGGAAACCCTGCTCAACCAGCCCGAACGAGCTGCCCAGTACGCCACCAGCGTGCTGCTTACGAATTCGTTCCTGCTTGCCGAGCAACAGCCTCTGACGCAAGGAGGCAGAGGCAGCCTGGCATTCAATAGCCTGTCTCAACTGGTCACCGGCCAACTCAACCGGTATATCAACAATGCATTGCCGGGCGTAGAACTCAACGTCAACGTGCATGGAGAAAATGCCCAGGACCTCGGCGTTGCCTATGCCGTGGCCCTGCAGTTGCTCGACGACCGCCTCATTATCCGGGGACATGGCATCTATCACAACGACGAAACCAGACAACGGCAAAGCGGACTCGACGAATTTGTCGTGGAGGTGCGTCTGGGGCCGCACGTATCCATGGATGTGTTCCACCGCCGGGAGGACGGCATTCTACTCAGTACGGAATCGGTGAACAGCACCAATACGACCGGGGCAGGTCTTTCGTACAAAACGGGGTTTTCTACCTGGAAACGCCTGTTCAGCCGCCTTTTCGGACTGAGGGAACCCACGGAAGACGACAACGAACCGTCTGAAGACATCGCGGCCGAAACCCCCGACAGCGAATGACGCCCGCAGTATTCTATAGACCGGACGTGGTCACATACGCCTCAGCGGCATAAAATTCAGGCAGGCCAAGCTTGTTCAATGCGCGGGCCGTACTCGTATTCCGGTCCCGGGCACGCTGCCAGAATTCACGTTCATCGTATGCCCCCGGAAACATGGCACGGTCTTTCTGGCTCTCGTGCTTGTAAATGGCTTCGACCTTGCGATCCAGATCGGCCTTGGAGAGAGGTAGAAAAACGTCGGCCTGGTGAATATCCCACTCCTGCCAGGCACCACGGTATAACCAGATAACCGGTCTGCGAAAACCGGCGTCGGTTTCATGCCGGGCTGCATACGCCCTGCATGCCCCGCCGATCGCCTCGTAGCACATGCGATGGGTCCCGTGCGGATCCGACAGATCTCCTGCCACAAACACATGATCCGGCCGGACTTCCTCAAGCAGGTCCAGTACGATCTGCTCGTCTGCCGGTCCGATCGGATCCTTTCGCACCCGGCCCGTCTTGTAAAAGGGCATATCGAGGAATCGTGCATTGTCTTTGCCGAGCCCCATCACCTCTATGGCCTCAATGGCTTCGGCATAGCGAATGTTCGCCTTGATGGCGCGTACTTCCTCCGTATCCACCTCACCCGGGGCTTTGCCTTCAAGAAATCGGAGTATTTCTTCGCACCGGTTTTCGAAATCCGGGCAGACCCCGTCATCGAGCCCCAACGTCTCCCGGCTGAATTCGAGAAATTGCAGGTGACGCCGGACATCCGCATCAAAAACGGCCACGGAACCATTGGTCATGTACGCCACCACCACATCGTTGCCCTTGATCACAAGCTTGTCGAGCATACCTCCCATTGAAATCACGTCGTCGTCCGGATGCGGGCTGAACACGATTACGGACTGATTCGATATAAGGTCGTCCGGATACGTAATGCGTTTGCGGAGATCCTCGAACACCGTGCGACACAGATTGTCGATATTGTCGTACGCATAGACCAGATTGTGCAGATTATGCCGGTAAAAATCCGACTCGTCAAGCGTAAGAATAGCTTTCCCCAGTTTCTCGCTTAACCAGATAACCGCCCGCTTTGCCATGGCCTGATCCCAATGCACGGAACCGGCCAACCAGGGAGTTTTCTCTCGAACAAGCGCACCGGCGGCAGCCCGGTCCAGATAGAAGACGGCGTTCGGATGCTCCTGCAAATAGCTGGCGGTAACCTGCAGGTTCGGCTCCTCCTCCACGGCACGCCGGACAATGGGCCCCTTGTGCTCCCCCGTCGCAAGCAGAATGATTTCCCGGGCCGCCAATAACGAGCGAACGCCTATGGTAATGCCTTGCCGTGGAACGTTCTCCTCTCCGAAGAAATCGGAGGCGGCATCCTTCCGGGTAATTTCGTCGATAACGATAAGGCGGGTAACGGTCTCCGGGCCGGAACCCGGTTCGTTAAATCCGATGTGCCCGCTGCGACCGATCCCGAGAAGAAGCAAATCAAATCCGCCTGCTTCTTCCACAGCCTGTTCGTACCGTTGGCAAAATGCAGCCACCTCGTCCTCGGGGAGCGCCCCATCCAGCGCATGAATGTGGTCCTCGGGAATGTTCACATGGTCAAAAAAGTTTTCCCACATAAACCGGTGATAACTCTGCAGACTGTCCGGCGCAATGGGATAGTATTCGTCGAGGCTGAACGTAACCACGCCGGAAAAATCCAGTCCCTCCTCCCGGTGCATCCGGATCAGTTCCTGATATACCCCAATGGGGGTGGAACCGCTGGGAAGGCCAAGCACAAATTTTGTGCCCGCAGCCTGGTGTTCCCTGATCAGCGCGGCAATGCGCCCGGCAGCCTTACGCGCCAGCGATACAGGATCGTCAAAAATTTCGACAGGGACCCGCTCGGGATACCTACCCGAACCGGAAAGCGCCTTGCGGGAAGCACCGATTTCCTGTTGCATAGTCTCGCCGGATGATTAGTAGGATACTCTGAGCTTCGCGGACTTAATCAGAGTATCCTATGCATGAATTTCTGCAAGCGCTTCGCGCTGCAGCGCAAGCGTTTGCTCGATTTCATCGTCGCCGTGCGCAGCCGACACGAAAAATGCCTCGAACTGCGAAGGGGCAAGATAAACCCCCCGTCTCAGCATCGCGTGAAAATAACGCGCATATTGCTTTGTATCGCAGGATCGGGCCCCTTCGTAATCCGTCACGCGACGGCTGGTAAAGAAAAGGGATCCCATGGACCCTACCCGGGTGCAGCAATAATCAAGATCCAGGTCGCGGAGATTCTTGCGGGTCCCTTCTTCCAGAGTACGACCCGATGCTTCAAGCCGGTCATAAAGGGTCGAATCATTCAGGATACGCATCAACGCCGTCCGGCCCGCCGCCATAGCAAGGGGATTCCCGGAAAGCGTACCCGCCTGATATACGGGGCCGGACGGAGCAAGATGCTCCATAATGTCGCGCCGTCCGCCGTACGCACCCGCGGGCAAACCACCGCCCAGCACTTTCCCGAGCGTGGTCAAATCGGGAATCACGCCATAGCGCTCCTGGGCGCCTCCCCGGGCCACACGGAACCCGGTCATCACCTCATCGAAAACAAGCAGGATGCCCCGGTCCGTACATATATCCCGAAGCCCTTCGAGAAAACCCGGATCGGGCGGCACGCAGCCCATGTTCCCTGCCACAGGCTCCACGATCACACAGGCAATGTCGTCCCCGTGCGCTTCGGCAAGCCGCACTACGCTTTGGAGGTCATTGTACCGTGCCAGCAGCGTATTCCGGATCGCCGGAAGCGGTACCCCGGGCGAATCGGGATGCCCGAATGTGGTCGCGCCGCTGCCTGCCGCCGCAAGAAAGAAATCGGCATGGCCATGATAATTTCCCTCGAACTTGATGATCTTGTCGCGTCCGGTAAAACCGCGCGCAAGACGCACTGCGCTCATGGTCGCCTCGGTACCGGAATTCACCATGCGGACCATTTCTATCGAAGGCACGATCTCCGAAACGATCTCGGCCATCTCAGCCTCGAGGCGAGTGGGGGCGCCGAAGGATGTGGAAGATTTCGCTGCTTCCGCCACAGCCCGCACGATCTCGGGCTCCGCGTGCCCAAAGAGCATCGGGCCCCATGACCCCACATAATCGATATAACGGCGTCCGTCCTCATCTTCGACCCAGGCTCCGGAGGCGCTTCGCAAAAAGACAGGGGTCCCGCCCACGGCCCCAAAAGCCCGCACCGGAGAATTTACGCCGCCCGGAATAACGCTCCGGGCCCTTTCGTATAACGCCGCGCTGGTCTTGAACATCGGAACCTGCTATCAGGACACTCTATTCCGCAAAACTCAGAGGATGCAGTGGACAGGCAACGCCCTTGCTTACGTGGGCGTTTCCGTAATCAAAGAGGTTGGCGAAGCAGATGCGGGCGCAACCCATCTGCGGGCCTCGGCAATCAATTCGCATTTCCTGCATCGCGTACGCCGCTCCGATGGGCGGGAATATGACTGGACAGGACATAGTGCATGGACCTTGCGCGAAACATCGCCAACCCCGGAAAGCAAGTCGGGAGCATCGGCAGAAGATGACTTCTTCGAAGCTTCCGGGAAAGTGATTTGCGAAACCACGGCTTCTGCAAGGGCCTCCACAAAAAGCGGATGGCAGTTCAAGCCCGACATGACCTCGAACTGGTGAATGCCTGCATTTTCGGCCCGTTCGCGCAAATCCACATCCAGTTCGAAGGCCGTTTCTATATGATCGGTCACGAAGGCAATGGGGACCACAACAAGCGAAGCGACGCCTTCCGCACCGAGCTCCTGGACCTTATCGATCGTGCTCGGCGTCAGCCATTCCATGGGCCCCACTTTGCTCTGGAAGGAAACATGGTACGGGCGGTCATATTCACGGTGGGCCATGACCCGATCCACCGTCGAGTGAATCAGACAACAATAGGGGTCCCGCCGTTCTTTCATTTCCCGCAACGGCGTACCGTGCGCACTAAAAAGTAAATGCGTACCCGTGCGTGCGGGTCGGGGGAAACGCTGCAACGCCTCGTCTATACGTTCGGAAACAGCCTGTATATACCTCGGGTGCGCCGCATATTCGAATACCGAGGTGGTATCCCAGTCCGGAATCTCCCCCGCTTCCCTAAGCGCATGCCAGTACACAAGCGAGGCGCCTGTGGTGGTCTTGGAATACTGGGGGTACAGCGGCAGCAACACTGCCTTGGTAACCCCGTCGCGTTGCATCCTGGAAGCGGCTTCTTCGCTAAGAGGATGCCAGTAACGCATAGCCGGGTAGGTCCTGAACACGACGCCTTCCGCCCGGCCATAATCCCGCATGAGACGTTCTTCAAGCGCGTGCGCCTGCTCGCGGGTCAGACGATTGATGGGTGATCCGCCGCCGATCGCAGCGTAATCCTTGCCCACCACCTTCGAACGCCGTTTGGAGATAAGCCGGCACAGCCAGTGCCGCAGCCGCCCGCCGACAGGAATGTCGATAATGGCGGGATCCATGAAGAGATTGTACAAAAACGGCGCAATGTCCTCCCCTTTTTCCGGCCCCCCCAGGTTAAAAAGTACGACGCCCACCGTATCGCCCCGCTCGACCCTGAGCGGATCGGAAGAAAAGAACGCACCGGTCACAAGGCGGCGGTCGTAGGAATATCCTTTCAGGAATTCTCGAGGCGTCATGGAAAAAGTACGGCGTGAACACAGGGGCACCAATTATTCGGAAAAAACACCCCTGCGGTTTCGCCCGGACGTTGAAGTTTCCACTAACTCCGACAGGCGCACTTTACGGTGCATCGCCGGCGGACGACAGGGAAAGCCAGTCCCTGGGCTGTAAAAACCACTGCAAGCGAGCTTCGGGCGTACCGGGATCGGGTGTCCAGTCGTATTCCCACCGGGCCACTGGCGGCAAGCTCATCAGAATGCTTTCCGTCCGCCCGCCCGTATCTATGCCGAATTTCGTACCGCGATCATAGAGCAGATTGAATTCGACATACCGCGCCCGCCGAAGCGTCTGAAACGCCCGTTCCCGCTCGCCCCAGGATTCGTGCAGGCGACGCGCCACAATGGGGGCGTATGCATGGAGAAAGGCCGTCCCGGCCTGCTGCACAAACGCAAACGTTTCCTCCGGCGCTTCCCGCAAGCCGTCGAAGAAAATACCGCCGACACCGCGCGCTTCCCCCCTGTGCGGCAAATAGAAATACGTGTCGCACCGTTTCCTGAACGCCTCATAATCGGCCACATCGTGCGCGTCGCACACATCCTTCCAGGTCCGGTGGAAATGCTGTACATCCTTCAGGACAGGATAGTACGGCGTCAGGTCGGCGCCCCCCCCGAACCACTGATTCACCGGACGGGCAAGGTCATCGCCCAATGCGAAGTACCGGAAATTGGCGTGGACCGACGGAACATGGGGATTTTTCGGATGGAACACCAGAGAAATACCCGTAGCAAAAAAAGAGTGCGCATCCGCCCCCGATATATTCCCCAAAAGGTCTGCAAGCACCTGTTCGGAGAGTTCCCCATACACGACGGACGTATTGACGCCTGCTTTTTCGAACACAGCGCCCTCCGAAAGTACAGCCGACAAACCGCCCCCGCCTCCGGGCCGTACCCACACATCTTCCTGGAAAACGGCTTGCCCGTCCATCTCCTCGATCGCGCCGCGGATCGTACGCTGAAGCTCCTGTACGAAGGCCTGCATACGTCCGCCGACGGTTTCCCGGTTATGGATGGATGACATCGACATGAAAGAAAAAGATAGCCCGGGGTCTTTCTTCAGGGTCCTGCCGGATGCGCCGAGGCATCGGATGACGCAAGCGCCTGTGCGATTTCCCGGGCGAACAAGGTTCCCCAGGCCGGAGGAGGAGGCGTGCAGAACGTCATGCGCTCGCGGGTAACCGGATGCGCCACCGTGAGCCTGAAAGCATGCAACGCAAGATTACGTCCGTCCAGTTCCCGCAAGGCGCCATACCTGAAATCCCCCAGGATCGGATGCCCCTCCGCCGAAAATTGCACGCGAATCTGGTGTTTCCGGCCCGTTTCCAGCCGCACCGAAAGGAGGCTCAGATCATCCTGCACGCCGAGCGAGCGCCACTGCAGCCGGGCTTCTTTTCCTGAAGCATCTCCTGCGGGTACAATGCGCACGCCACCCCGCACACTGGCTGCAAGGGTGTGCCGGAGCGTACCGCTTCCCCTGCATACTCCTTCCACCAGCGCAAGATACTCCTTTTCAGGGGTCCGTTGCCGGAACTGATCCGAAAGACGAGCCGCCGCTTTCGAGGTACGGGCCAATACGACGACGCCCGAGGCAGGACGATCGAGACGATGTACAAGACCAAGAAACGCCTGACCTTTCTTCGCAAAGGTTTCCTTGAGATACCGCTTTCCGAGGCGGAGCAGATCAGGATCGTTCGTTTCGTCCTGCTGCACAAGCATGCCGGGCGGCTTGTTCACCACCAGGAGATGGTTGTCCATGTACAGGATGTGGAGATCAGGCCGCTTTGGGTCGACCGGGTTCAGGCCGGATATATTCGCATCGGATGCGTTCATTCCGGGGCACGCAGCGTTTCGGAAAATTCGTGTACGGCGTCCACGAAAATGTGGGCATGCGCCGGGTCGTGGTTGGGATGCATGCCATGGCCCAGATTGGCGATATGGCGTTGGGGGCCGAATGCCTCCAGCATGCGGCGCACTTCGGCGCGAATCGTACTGGGCTTCGCAAAAAGGACAGCAGGATCGAGATTGCCCTGCAATGACTTGCGACCTGTCTCTTTACGGGCCGCCACAGGGTCCATCGTCCAGTCCAGCCCGATCACATCGTACTCCGTATCGGCCAGAATCTTCAGGGCATGATGCGCCCCGCGGGCAAATACGATACACGGTACTTCGGGATGCGCCTGTTTGAAACGATGCGCCAGATCGCGCAAATAGGGGAGCGAAAATGTTGCAAATTCCCCGGGACCGAGAAGACCCGCCCACGAATCGAACACCTGCACGACTTGCGCTCCTGCCTCAACCTGCCGGATCAGATAGTCCGCGAGCACATCCGTAAGGGAACGCAAGAGTTCATGTGCTGCCAGAGAATACCTGTATAGCCAGGAACGGGCATGGGCAAATTGCTTGCTTCCTGCGCCCTCGACCATGTAGGCCATGAGTGTCCAGGGAGCGCCGCAGAAACCGATAAGCGGCACACGGCCGTCAAGGGCCCGCCGCACCGCAGTCAACGCATCGAACACATAGTCCAGTTCGGTCGATACGTCGGGCGCCAGCAGGCGATCCAGATCGTCCGGTTGGCGCAATGGTTCGGGAAACACGGGCCCCACCCCCTTCTCCATACGAACCTCCATACCCATGGCCTGGGGCACTACAAGAATGTCGGAGAAAATGATTGCCGCGTCCAGATCGAACCGTTCGAGCGGCTGCAAGGTGATCTCAGCGGCCAGGGCAGGGGTGCGGCACACTTCGAAAAACGGCTTTTCGGCCCGCAATGCGCGGTATTCGGGGAGATAGCGCCCGGCCTGACGCATCATCCACACGGGGGTGCGGGGCGTGTCTTCCCCGCGGGCGGCGCGCAGAAGGAGATCGTTTTGCAGAAGGGGAAAATCGCACATGGTCCGAAAGAAAGAATCCGGAACCCGGATGTTCCGCACACAACGGGTGCCGGTATAGGATACTCTGATTAAGTCCGCGAAGTTCAGAGGCTGAGAGGGATGCGCTGGCAAGGAATGACGAAGCAGTGTGGCAGGCTCCACATAATGAGGAATGACACAGCCAGCGCATCCCTCTCAGCCTCCCGAAGGGCGCTTCACGTCCGCACTGCCCCGAATCCGCAGGGTTTTACGCTGATTTCAACGATGCAATTATGGTATCCTTTACGCACGAACGTGAAGCGCTGATCGAAGCGGTTTTGGTCAGAGTATCCTATAATATTTTCGAACATTTTCAAATCGGCTCCGTTCGCTGACGTGCCCGTGCCGGCGTAGCAAACACCCCCACTTGTGTCCGTAGTTCTCAATGCCCCCCCTGCGTCGCCTGTCCCGTAACGAACTGCTGCGCAAAAGCCTTCATCTGCTGGCGCTGGCCATCCCGGCGGGTATTTATATCCTCGATAAGCCGCTTGCCCTTTTTGTACTGCTGCCCCTGTCGCTTGTCGCCATAGGCGCCGATGTGTTGCGCACGAGGTCGGAAGGCTTCGCGCGCTTCATTGCCCGTTTCTTCGGCTATATGATGCGCCCCGCCGAAGTACCGGCCATAGGCGGTAATGTGATCATTAACGGCGCGACATGGGTGGTCGTCTCCGCCACCTTGCTTCTCCTCCTCTTCCCGGTCGATGTGGTCGTTCCGGGATTTGCTTCTTTCATGGTTGCGGACGCTGCCGCCGCCATCACGGGGATACGGTTCGGACGCACGCCATGGCCGGGAACGCACCGCACGCTGGAAGGATCAATCGCCTTCGTAGTCATAGCATGGGCCGTTCTGTTGCCGTTCGGACATATCCCGGTGGGAACTGCCGCGCTGACCGCGCTGGCGGGCGCTATCGTCGAGGCCCCGAAGCTCCCCGTGAACGATAATATCCGGGTGCCTTTTGTGATGACGGCGGTGTTGTGGGTGGTGGGGTGAGGAACCGATGCGCTACCCTCCCATCTCCAGTTCCACTTCCTTCGGGTAACATACGAACGGCTTCACCACCACTTCCCCAAGCGAAGCCACCGTCGTCGCCTCGACCGTTTGGGAAAGCTCCCGGACGGCCCCTGTCCTGTCGAGCACATGGACCGAATCCCGCACATGTTCGTAGGCAAGGTGGCGCGTGTCGTCCTGGATCAGATAACATTGGGTGTTTTCTGAGGCGCAATCGGCATCGCTCAATCCCTTGCTTACGAGCCATGTTGCGATGCGGTCTGTCCATGCTTCTACCTGCTCCTGAGTAGGGAGATCGGACAGAAAAGTAACGCGAAAGAAATCCCGTTCGATAAACCGGCGGCAGAGGTCTGCCAGGATGCGGTCCGGGTGGCGCATACATGCTTTCATGCAATGCATGACATCCACATCGTCGATCCGGCAAAAATGCTCCCGGACATCTTTCCGCCGTATATCGTCGAGTGTCAGATTATTCGTCAGGAAAAAGAGCAGAGAAGGTGAGCAAAATCCGTCCAGGCTTTTCGAATCCCGCGCAAGATGTTCGCGCATCCGCCCGAAAGCGGTGCGCAGGAGCCGGTCCCCCGCGACGACGGTTTTGTGCAGGTAGACCTGCCAGTACATCAGCCGCCGGGAGATGATATAGTTTTCGATGGCGTAGATGCCCTTGGCCTCGATGACGATACGGGAATCCGGACCTCCCTCCTGCGGATGCACCCGCATGGTTTTGATGATGCGATCTACACCCACATCTCCCTCTACGACGCCTGTATAAAAGGAATCGCGCCGCAGGAAATCGAGGCGGTCCATATCCAGTTGGCTGGAAACGAGTTGGTGAAAAAAAGGACGTTCGTACGTACCGTCGAATATCTTCAGCGCCAGGTCCAAGGCGCCCTCGAAGCGTTCATTGAGCGAAACCATGAGCTCCCGGCTCATGTTTTCATGACGATAACCGTCAATAAAGGTATGTTCCAGTACATGGGAGAACGGGCCGTGTCCGATGTCGTGCAGCATCGCCGCCGCTTGTGCGGCAATGGATTCTTCGGGCGATATGGGCGTTCCCTTGTCGGCAAGATTCGAAAGGGCGTCCTGCATCAGGGCCATGGCGCCCAGTGCATGACCGAAGCGCGTATGTTCTGCGCCAGGGAACACGAGATGCCCTATACCCAGTTGGCGGATGCGTCGCAGGCGCTGCATTTCCGGCGTTCCGATCAAGTCCATGAGGATGTTCTTCGGAACGGAGATGAACCCGTGCACCGGATCGCAGAATATTTTGAATCGACTTACCATGAATTACGTGACATGATGCGTTTCGATAAGAACGCCCGGACGATCTGCCTGCTCCAAACTTCGGGACAAGTTACAACCTTGTTACATTGTCATTCCTGCGAACGGACGTGATCGTTTCACGAGGGACCCATATCGCCTGTTGCGTCGACGTGGCGCCCGACTTTGCGGTGCGGGCAAAATACGCCCTGCGGATGCTGCTGACGCCGCTCGGATTGGAGCCGCGCTGGATCTCGCCTGATGCCCTCGCCGACATGGCGCCACCCGATGCTCCGGTGTTGTATTACGGACGGCATGGGACTACGCCGCCGGATCCGCGCATAATTCCGTGTACCCATGCGCCGGGCGCCGCCGTTTTTCTTGCGGGAACGTCTCCCTTCGACGCGAAGGATGCCACCGCATGCGAGATTGAGGGGGAGTCCGTCCCGGTTTGCTTTGCCGACGAAAAAGGACGTCCGGATATCGTTGCTTCCACGTTCCTGTGGCTGAGTGGTTGGCAGGAGCAGGCGACGGAAAGACGGGATGAGCACGGGCGCGTTCCATTTGCGGATTCGCTGCCGGCCCGGTTCGACACGGCCTGCTTTCCTGTAGTGGATGCCTATCGCGTATGGTTGGCCGAACGGCTACGGGCCGGAGGCGTACCGGTCTCGCCTCGCAGATGGGCAGGCTCCGGTTGGGCGTTTTGCCCCACCCACGACGTGGATTACGGAAGGAAATGGCGACCCGGTATTCTGTACCGCGAAGGAATAGCCTATTTCGTGCAGAACCACCGAGGAGAATCCTTCCGGGAACGGTGCGGGCGTCTCGGGCGCGTAGGCCGTCAAATGCTCAAGGGAGATCCATTCCGGCGTTCGATCCGGGAAATTCCTCGCGAGGTTGTTTCGCGTGGCGGAACCGCTACGTTCTTCGTAAAAGCGGGCGCCGGTCACCCGCGTGACACAGAATATCGCCTCGGTTCGCCTTTCCTGAGAAACTGGATGGCCCGGATTTCGCAAGAAGATTTCGAGATTGGTCTGCACCCTGCGTACCGTGCTATTGACGAGCCGGATCGTTTCGGACTCGAGAAGAAACAACTGGCAAAGGTGTTGGAACAGGTGGGCACGCCTCCTCCCATATCGGTTCGGCAGCATTATCTCCGGTTCGATCCAGTGACCACGCCCCGGCTGCAGGCAGCGCACGGTTTCCGCATAGACAGCACACTGGGGTTTGCCGAACACGAAGGGTTCCGGCGCGGCACGTGTCTGCCGTTTCAATTATACGATCTCGAGGAAGACCGTCCGCTGGATGTGTGGGAAATGCCGCTCACCGCAATGGATTCCACGCTGTTCGGACATCGCGGGCTTGATCCTGAAGAGGCTATCCGGACGACATCCGGCCTGATGGAGACATGCCGCCGGTACGGGGGCGCGTTCGTGGGGCTGTGGCATCCGGTGCTGGGGGACGAAATCGATTTTCCGGGATGGGAGAGGCACTTTCTCTCAACGCTGGACGAAGCGAAGCGGGAAGGCGCATGCATCATGGGGCTGGCGCAGGTGCTGGGGAAATGGGAATGATGAAGCGTGTGCGGGATAGGTGCATTACCTAACCCCCTACCCCGCCACCTGAATATATATCTCCGGCAGGTGGCGCCCGGTTTGTTCGTAATCCATCCCGTAGCCGATAAGAAAACGATCAGGCGCCCGGAACCCTACATAATCGAGAGGAACGTGCACACGGACCGCTTCCGGCTTGTGCAGAAGCGTAGCGATACGGAGTGAAGCCGGCTCCTGCTCCCTGATGCGTTCCATGAGATAGGCCATAGTAAGTCCTGTATCCACAATGTCTTCCACCACAATGACATGGCGCCCGCTCAAATCGATACGGGCCACGCCTTCCCGTTCAATGATCTGACCGCTGGAGGTTTTCCCTTCCTCGTACGAAGACAACCTCCGAAAATCCACCTCGCAATCTATAGTAAGCACACGCAGCAAATCGGCGAGAAACATGCAGGCGCCATGCAACACGCCGATAAGCACCGGATTCTTGCCCGCGTAGTGCAAGGAAATCTCCTCTCCTATTTCAGCCACGCGGCGTCGGATCTCATCGCGGTCGATGTACACCTCGAAGCGCTCGCCCCGGCACAACACGGAAGTGTCTGAAAATCTGGAAAGATTAGACGTATCGGACATGGCCGGCTGTGTTTTTTCAGAGTTCTTGCAGAGCGCTTGCAGAAACGATCCAGGTTCACAAATTCGAACTTTTCCGGTTCCTTGTAAACCGTAACCGGACCACCTCCGAAGAATCCTCTCTCACACGCGCTTCCTCCGAAATCCGCAGCGGAAGCACCCATACAATCCGTCCTTCCGACTCGACCACATGGACGGCGCGTTTCCGGTGCGGCGGCACATGCTCGTCCGTCAAAAAATCACTGATTTTCTTGCCCCGGCGCATGCCGAGCGGTACAAACCGGTCACCCGCTTCCCACGGGCGCACCAGCAAGGGGAACCGGGCCGTCCGCGCATCAAGATACACCTCGTCGGGCGCACCGGCGGCCACATTGCCGGGAGGCGCTCCGAGCCGCTCGACGTGCAGATATCCTCCGGGAATTTCGATGGCGCCCTCCTCATCGAGACGGCATGCAGAGGCGGCTTCGACAGAGGAACCGGAGGGCGCAAAAACGATCCGGTCCCGCTCCCGCCATACCACGATATTTCCGAATACGAGCCGCCGGCCCGGCTGCCTGTCCAGAAGGTGTTCGATGCGGGCCGCGGCGCGGGCATCCGCCTCGAATCCCGGGGCCCAGCGCCGCAGGGCCTCGATAAATACGCGGCGACGCAACACCGGCGGCAAGGCAAGGATCGCAGCCTCGTCCACCACGCCTTCCCCTGTCAATGCCGCATCGAAACAGGCTTCCAGTTCATCGCGCAGCACTTCGTCCACATATTCCCGGACGAGCGCGCCCGACCGGGCAATGTTCTCCACGACCGCTTCCCCGAAATGCTGTTCGATCAGGGGAAAAATGTGCTCCCGCAGAGCGCCGCGCCGGTATTTGGGAGCGGTATTCGATGCATCCTCCCGCCACGTAAGACCTTTTGCACGGGCATACGCCGCAATGTCCCGCCGCCGCTCAGCCAGCAAGGGGCGTACTACCTGTACGGACGATCCGGGAGCAATCTCCCGCCGGGTCGGCATTCCCGCCAACCCTTCGGGTCCCGATCCCCGAAACAGGTTCAGCAGTACGGTCTCCGCCTGATCGTCGCGATGATGGCCCACAGCCACCTTTCCCCAGGAAATCTCCATGGCCGCCTCCTCGAAAACGACATAGCGAAAATCTCGCGCGGCCTGCTGCACCGAGGCCCCGGACGGCCATTCCCCATCGAATGAGCGCACGATCAGATCGATACCCTGCTCCGCGCACCAGTTCCGCACGAACGCCTCGTCCTCATCCGATGCGTCCCCGCGCAGCCGGTAGTTGACATGCACCGCTCGCACAGACATGCCCAGCCCCGCCAGCACCGAAGTGAGCACCATCGAATCCACCCCGCCGCTCAGACCGACCACCACCGGTTCGCCGGCTTCCAGCAGGGCATGCCGGCGAAGAAAAGCGTCGATACGTCGCTCGAAGGAATCCATGCCGCAAGCGCCGTCAGTGACCGAAGCGCTTCTGCAACTCCTCAATGGGGATCCGAACCACGGTGGCGCGTCCCCTCGGACATACATAGGGTTTGTCGCATGCAAAGAGCTGGTCGATCACGGAGCGCATTTCCGCAGGTGCGAGGGTAACGCCGGACCGGATGGCGCCACGCCGCGCCAGACTCCTTGCAAGCCGCTCGCCTTGCTCCGCCCCGGCCTGCTCGTTGTCACGCCGGTATTGCGCCAGAATATCTTCCAGCAAAACCTCCTTGTCGCCGGAATGTATTTCCGACGGCACGCCCCGCACCACAGCAGTCCGCCCGCTGAGCAATTCGATGTCAAAGCCGAGAGTGCTCAGATCCGGCAATAATTCCTTGAGCAGCTCAAAATCCGCAGGAGAAAACTCTACAGTGCGGGCAAACAGCAGTTGCTGGGACAGCCCCTGCCCCTGCAGGAGATGGCCAAGCGCCCGCTCGTACAGAATACGCTCGTGCGCAGCATGCTGATCGATGATCATCAGCCCCGACTGGATCTGCGTGAGAATGTAGCAGCCGTGAAGCTGCCAGAGGAGCATATCCTCGTCCCCGGGCGCCGCAGCCGGAATCGGCAGGGACGCCGCGCCGCGATACAGTTCCTCGGATTGCCGGCCTGCATCCCGTTCATTCTTTTGGTAAAGCCCTGCCGGGAACGCCCCGGAAGAAAATCCGGAAGCGCCCGCCGGACGGGTTGTTCCGGGAACGGTAAATTCCTTCGCAGGCGATTTCAGCACCCAGGGTTCGGCTGTATCGGTGGACGACGCATCCACGAGCGGCGTCAATAACATCCCGCCAAGCCCTTTCTGCACCACCCCATGGAGAAATCCGTAGACGCCCCGGTCGTCGTCGAATCGTACTTCGGCCTTTGCCGGATGTACATTGACATCGACGCGGGACGGGTCCACCGACAGGAAAACACAGAAAAACGGCCAGGCGCCTTGAGGCACGAGCCCCTCGTAGGCCGATTGAATCGCATGTCCCAGCGAACGGCTCTTCACAATGCGCCCGTTGACAAACAGGAACTGCTCGTTGCGATGCTTCTTGTGCAATTCGGGCATGCCGACAAACCCGTGCACGGTCAGGTAACTCGTCTGCTCCCCCACAGGGACGAGCATACCGGGATACTGGTCGCCGAACAATGCTCCGATGCGGGCGCGGAGCGCCTCGGCAGGCTCCCCGGACTCGGCAGGAAGCTGATGCATTTCCACATCGTCGTGAATGAGCGTGAAGGCGATGTCGGGGCGGGACAGCGCAAGCGCCTGGAACGTCTCTATGATATGACGGAGCTCCGTGGCCGGCGTTTTCAGAAAATTCCTTCGGGCAGGCACGTTGTAAAACAGATTCCGCACAGCCAGCGACGTGCCGTCGCTCATTGCGCACGGCTCCGAAGAAACAATACGTCCTCCCTCGTTGCGGATGCAGAGCCCGGCGTCGTCAACGGCCCGTTTCGTGCGTAACTCGACCTGTGCCACCGCCGCGATAGACGCAAGGGCTTCCCCCCGAAAACCGAGGGTGCGAATACAATCCAGATCTTCGGCCGCAAAGACTTTGCTCGTGGCGTGCCGCTGAAAACACGCGGCCGCATCGTGCCGGCTCATACCGCACCCGTCATCCACAATCTGAATCAATTCACTACCCGCCCTCTTCAGGATCAGCGTAATGGACCCGGCGCCGGCATCCACCGCGTTCTCCAGCAATTCCTTCACGGCCGAAGCGGGGCGTTGCACCACTTCTCCGGCAGCGATTTTGTTGGAAAGCGTCTCCGGCATCACCCGGATGCTTCCCTCGATATCCATGGCTACGTCATGCGCCATACGACAACAGAGACAACATGTAAAAAACGCGTGGTCGGAACAGGGTCAACCAAGCTGGAAATAGATAAACAGGGCCATCGCCAGCAAAATCACAAACAGAATGATTCCTGCCGGGTTTCTCCGTTTACGGCGCGAAAGGCTCTTGATGCGCATGCGATGGCGCAAGTCCTGATCCTTTTTGGGATCGTAGAATCGCGGCTCGTAGGAGAACCTGCGATGCTTTGCACGAGAACCCGGCAAAAAAATACCCATGACACGCTCCTCTGATTTCCCGATCGAATATACACAAGGCGGGGTGCCCCGTTCCGGAACGAGTGTCCACTCGTTGCACACAGCAGCCTTACCGGCATCGCTCCGAACCGGCAGGCAACTGCATAGTGCTAACAGGCCCTAAAAGACACCGGCGGCAAAGCGCAGGTACAAATACATCGCAGCCGCTACCGGAAGCATGGCGTCGAACCGGTCCAGCACGCCGCCATGCCCGGGCAACAGCGAGCCGGAATCCTTCGCACCGGCCAACCGCTTCAACCGACTGGCCGCAAGATCCCCCAACTGTCCCAACACCCCGGCGATCCCGCCCAGAAGCAGTATGTTTACCCAGGAAGTTATCTCATACACGAACAGCTGAAACAGGACCGCTGCCGCAAGCGCCCCGAACACCCCGCCAATAGCGCCGGCCCATGTTTTCTTCGGCGACACCGCAGGCGCAAGCGGATACCGTCCGAAAAGCCGCCCGGTTATAAACGCCAGGGTATCGGCAGTCCATACAATCACGAAAACGGCCAGCGTCAGATAGAATGCCGATACATCGTCCATGCCCAGCCCGTTTGCAAAACGCAGTTCGATCAAAAAGGCCCACAATACACTCGGATACACAATGCCCAGCAGTGTGGCTCCGAGGCGGCGCGTCCCCGGCGAATCGGGCCGAACGCCTCCCGGTCCTGCCACACGCGTCTCCGCCCCCTCCCGCCCCGACAATCCGGAATACAAGGGAAAGCAGGCCACCACCCCTACAACGACTGCAGCGGCCACATAAAGCGCAGGGCGCCAGGCGGCTTGCAGGACAAAAAGCGCGCCGATGAGCAAGCCGGGAATGCGATGCGGATGCAGCCCCCCCTCCTCAAGCAGGCGGTACACCTCATGCTGGCACATCAAAGCCAGACCCAATACAAGCAGGACGAACGGCCAGGAACCCAGATAAAGCAGTCCGACGATAATCGGAATGCCTACCAGTGCGGTAAGAAGACGAAGAAGGATACTTTTATACACGTGTCCCGCAAGGTATGGAAGAGGCCGGACCTGGTGCTGAATAATTTATTCACGCCGAAAACGCGGAAGCGTTTCGAAAACAGGCGCATTGCCGGTCTGACCCTGCGCTCTCCGTTCGATCGCCAGCACGAACAGAACAAACAAACATCCGCCCAGAACCACCAGATACCACGGCATATTTATGTGTTCGATATCGGTGATTTCGTGTTCCGGATGCCTTGCAATATAGGCGCCCATTACTACGGCAACGGCATTGTTCACAAAATGCACGGCGATGGCCGGCCAGATACTTCCGGTCCGCCACACGAGATACGCCATGAACACGCCCAGCGCCGCAAGCGGCAGGATTTGTGAAAAACGCAGATGATACAGGGCGAAAACAATCCCCGAAAACAGGATGCCCCCGACCACGCCGAGACCCCGCTCGGCCTGACGCTGTACATAGCCTCGGAACAGCAACTCCTCGCAGAAGGCGGGCGTAAGCGCCAGCACGACCAGGTGAAATGCGATGTTCGTGTCTACATGAAGCACCTGACGGATGAGTTCCATCTGCGAGGCCTCGAACTCCCGAATGACTTCGGGTAGAGGAAGCGCTCCATTTACGGCGCCAAGCCACTGTACGACGGGCAGAAGCGCAATAAGCGCGGCAAGCGCAGGTACCATGAAAGACGTATCGAGCCGCCGCACCCGGAGAAAAGCGAGAGGACGACGGGTGTGCATCCGCGCCAGCCACCACGCCGGCAGGCACAAGCCCAACACCTGACCGATCGTATTCGCCGTAAGCAGGATGCCGGCATGCTGTTCTATGAGCATGGACGGATCCGTCAGCAACGCATCCGTAGAAACCCCTTCTATCAGCAGAAGCACTACTACGGCAAGCGGGCTGATGATCATCTGAAAAAGGACGAAAGCCAAAACCAGGGCGGCAAAGGTCGTCCACAGCGGCGAAAAGCCGCGGCGTTCAAACAATCCGTCCAGCGGAATGGGCCTCCGCGCCCCCGGTGCGGAGGCCGGCTCCCCTTGAGATACATCCGGAGAAAGATGTTGGGGCGACTCATCCATGATTCGTACAGGTGAAAAGGTAACGATGTAAAACGGAACGGGCTGTTACGACAAGGGAACCTGGCGCCTGCCAATCGTTATCTATGGCGCAACAAATGCTTGCGCCCGTAGCTCAGTTGGATAGAGCGTTGGATTCCGGTTCCAAAGGCCGGGGGTTCGAATCCTCCCGGGCGCGCCATTTCGCCATGCTGTGCGGGGTTGTCTAACGTTTTAAGGGGTGTGGCGGGTTGCATAGCCCCCTAAAACCTCCACGTCACCACAGCGGATATCTCCGGTGTACGATACGGCCCGTATTCCGTATACCCCACCCCCATGTTCGTTTCGATGCGGTGATTGTGGAGCCGGGCCGCAATAGCCGCATCGAACGCCGCAAGCACATGATTCAGGATAAGCACTGCCGACATGCGCGAAGCGCGCCGGAGTAAGGTGTTGGCGTGGGCATGGTCGTCAGCGTAGTCCAGAAACCGGCCCTGTACGTTCGGCTTGGAACCGTTTGCGCCGGTTCGCTCGGGATCGATGGCATCGGTAAAATCTTCGCCGCTCTTCCACGCAGGGTAGTCCACCCATCCGGGCGCAAACTGAAAATATTTCCCGATCAGTTCATAATACTGCTGCTCGCCGAAATACGGGATCTCGTGCGAAAAGACCGCACCGGTCTCCGGATGCCATACCTCGCGCTCGACCGCACGCATCGCATCGAAAAACTCCCGGACAACCTGCCGATCTGCGTCCGTCCATCCGTCCGGCCTCATGAAATCGATTCCGGAGGGCGGGGAAATCACGGCGGCGCCCAGCGTCATTTCCTCGGTGCCCGCTTCAAGCCAGGCCGCGTAATCGTTCAACCAGGAAGCATACCGCACCGGATCCCAGAACCGATGGGCATACGCCTGATAGGCCCTTTCGCCATCGCGCCCCTGATCTCTCCAGGTGAAATAGGCCACCAGCAACCCGCCTTCTATCGCAACCGCCGCCGCGGAACGGATCCAGTTCCGGTTGTAGGCTTGCCCAAGCCCCGGCAGAACCGCCGACATCCCGAAAGCCAGCGACACGCTGCGTACGACGCTTTCCGAAGCTTGTCCCGGCATATCCTGGTATAGTATCCGGGATCGCAGTTGCGCCGCCGAGATGACATCCTCGTTTGCATCCTGCGCCGCCAACGAAGCCGGCCGGACCGCCACAACGGCAACGAACACAACAAAACCCATCAAAACAATGCGTTGCATAGCATCCTTATTCTGAAGGAACAGTCTGTTTAAGCCAGGGGGCGATCATGCGCTCGAACGCCGGGGCATCCTGCGCTCCCAGGACGAAATCGCGGATCACGCCATCCCGGTCGATCGCATAGGTCGTCGGGCGAATCTGAAGGGTGCGCCGGAACGGATCGGAAAGGTTTTCAAGATGTTCGTCCTGGACATACCCCGCAACCGTGCGCAACGGCAACTCGTTGTTGAAATCAACAAGCGTCGGCCGCGATTCGTCCGAAATCGTGAGCACGACCAACCCTTCATCCGCGTAGCGGTCCTGGAGCCCGTTGAGCGCCGGTAATTCTTCGAGGCAAGGCGCGCACCAGGTAGCCCACCAGTTGAGCAGGATCACCTTGCCGCGGTAATCGGACAGGTGCATCTCTTCTTCCGAAAGCAGCTCCACGAACGCAAAATCCGGAGCCGGAGCACCCAGTTCGGTATCCTCCAGCCGGGGCTCGCCGGAAAAAACGAACCCGCTTCCCGAATCGACCCGGTACGTTACATACACCAGGAGCCCGGCAGTCACAATGAGCGCCATGGACATGAGCGACCCCAGCCGCTCTACGGCGTCTGCCGGCAGCAGCGTGCCGGTCTTGCGGTACAGGAAGATCAGAAAGCCGGTCCCGGCAGCGATCATACCGGCGGCAGCGAAATAGGAAAGCGCAAAATCCATGAGCAAAAGCGGCGAAACGCGCCGTTAAAGATCAAAGTCAAAGAGAAGTCCGAAATGCCATAACAACTCGTGCCCGTACCGGATAAAGCGACTCCCGTCGACCGTAAGGAAATCCTCGTCGGGTTCGAACGTGAACGTATCCAGTCCGTAGGTTGCGCTGACAAAAAACGCAGTGGGCAGAAGGTAGAAAGAACCGAGCCCGACACGCAGTTCCATGCCGATGTCGCGCCGCATGTCTGCAGCCCTGGGCGTCCCCTCGCTCCAGGCGAGCGCCGCATCCGCGTAGATACGGCCGTATACCTTGTCGAAATAAGCGAACAGCGCCTGCTTCGACACATGAGACCATATCGGAAAATGATAGGCCACCTGCAACCATAAGGTTTCGTTGCCTCCGAGGGCGTAAAACGGATATCCCCGTGCACGCAGCAGGCCGCCTACATAGTCGTTGTAAAAATCATCCACCTCGGCCCCCAGAATGGTGCTGCCGCGCAACCGGATTCCCAGACCATGGCTTGCGGAAGCGGACAAACCCGGAAGCCGGAAGCCCGCTCGCGCATCCAGGGTAAGCCGATGGTTGCGCCCGCGTTCGTACGAGGGTACGAGGACACCGTCCTCCACGTCGAACCGCTGCAGCAAGCGGCCCGATTCGGCCTCGTAATGTACATCGGCGCGTATCCGTTGGGGCAGTACATCGCTGTGGCGATGGAGCTTTTTAGACTGGAACCGGGCGCCTGCCGTAAACGCGCGTCCGATGAAATAGCGGGAAGCCGTACCGGGTACGAAACCGTTTTCCTCTGCGGAGAAGAACCGCTCGGTCGAAACGCGATAGGGACTGTACCGGTATCCGGCCTCGAGCAGCAGGGCCTTGTTCACTTTGCTGCGGGCGTAGACATTGCCTTCCCACAGGCTGTAGGCAATATCCACGTGCGTCGTATCCGGATAACAGGCCGTACAGGGAAATTCCTCGATCCGCAACCCGTTCTCCACATTCCGGCGGATGTTATACAGTTCGATGGAAAACTGCGGCGCCCATCGTTTCGGCAGAAACCGGAAGCCGCGGTTGTATGCAATGGTGAGGAAGGCGTCGCGCTCCATTTTCAGCAGATTGGAAGGCGCCAGAAGATCGCCCGCCCCCTTCGCCTTCGTGGAACCCGGACCCACCATGATTCCCCCGAAAAACGACATCTCTTCGAGCATCTCGCGCGAATTCACATACACGCCCAGTTTGGTCGTGCGCAGGAGATGCCCCCCCACGGAGCGCTGTGGAATACGCGCGCCCAATGATCGCCCGCGCCGCGACACGTAATTGTCGATGCGCAGCACAGGGAAAAACCCGATCGGAGTAAACACATTCCGGTATTTCTCCACGCCCTCCGTCACCGCCGCTTCTTCCGTTTCCGGCTGCGCTTCCTGGCCGGCGTTCGAATCGCCCCGCGTCCTCCGCACCCGCAACACGGTCTCCCCGTCGAACGGGCGAATATCCGTATCGTCGAACGCATCGAGCATCCCCCATTGGTCCGGAAGAACCGGCGCCGGCTCCCCTTTTCCGGTAATGACAGGCGGGACATACACTGCCGGAGCCGGAATGGATACAGGGTGATCCAGCATGGCAATGTGGTAACCGTCCGCATCGTACCGCGCAAACGCCATCGCGCCGTCCGGGGCCAGATCAGGCATGAAGGCGCCCCCTGTCACATTGGTCAGCGGCTCCGGAGAAGTACTGGATATGCCCCCTCCGTCGTCGAGGCGCATCCGGTAGACGTTGAAAATGCCCGATTGGTCTGATGCGTAATACAACCAGGTTCCGGAGGCATCGAACGCAGGAGACCGTTCGTCTGCGTCCGACACCAGCACCTCCTCCGGAGTGGCGGAACTATCATCGACCGCAACCCTGTAGATATCGCGCCCGCCGCCCCGCGAAAGCGTCAGGTATATCCATGCGCCGTCCGGGCGCCAGACCGGCTCGGTTACCTGGGTGCCGTCGTCATAGTGCGTGATGCGGCGCGTTTGCCCGCTCGATACATCCAGCAGATACAGATTGGCGCTGCCGTCGGATTGTCCCAGGAAGGCGATCTGCGAACCGTCCGGGCTGTATGCGGGCGCCGCCGCGCGCAGGTTGCGGGTCAGCCGCTCCGTTTCCTTCGTTTCCGGATCGAACCGGTACAGGTCCGAAAACAGATACCCCTCCGCATTGGTTTTCGTGCGGGCATATACCAGATGATCCCCACCGGGATGCCAGCTTACGGACCCGCCCACACCGGCTTTCGCTTTCTGCGTATATCCCAGTGAGCACTCAAACTGTGCACCGCCCCCATGCCGATGCCGGTGTGCCGCCGCCGTACCGGATTGCAGGTCCAGGCCCTCCAGCCGGTACGCCTCCTCTTCTCCGGTCTCCCGATCCAGAATATACAGGGAAGAAAGATTGTAGTGCTCGCCCTTGTTCGATACATAGGCAAGGCGGCGGCCATCGGGCGAAAAACGGGGATAAAAATTGCTGAATCCTTCCGCCTCGATCAGGCGTCCTTCGACCATATGATCCCGAACGGGGCCCATGCGCTCCTCGTACTCGCGGCGGAGCGTTTCTATCCAGTCCGCATAGACGCCGGCTGCGTCAAGGCCTGTCGCATCCTTCAGGGCCTTCTCAATATTCCAGGTATTCCATTTTCCGAGCCCGGAAGTCAATCGGCGCAGTATGTCCTCCCCATACGTAGCGGCGAGATAGTGCGTGAACGCGAACCCCTGATTGTATACGAGTTCGCGCAGCAAGCTGGAATGCGAATAAAATCCCCCCATTTCGGCCAGCGTCAGTTCCTCACCGGCCAACACCCGGGTCCGCAGCACCATATCGCGGTGGGTATCCCAGTGATCGTAGTGCATGAACGCGCGCTGGTACTGCGCCGTCCCCTCCGCCAACCAGGCGGGGTTGTTGAGTGTCGGGACGGGATACGTAACAATCACGTCCGGATATCCGTACAATACGTCAGGCCTCTTTACGTCCTCGTAATCCAGATACTGGAAATACAGGAACGGAAACCGGCGGCCCGCTTTCATCGCCGCCTGCAACTGCACTATGTGCGTAAACTCGTGTGTGATCACGTTGCGCAGCCAGTTGTGGTCGCCGCGAAGCGGGGAGTCCAGTGCAGGCGCCCATATCTCGATCTTGTTGTCAAAGAAATAGGCGGCGCCGTTGGAATAATCCTCAAAATCCTTGAGCACGAAGGTTACCTTGCCGTCGGGCTCATACTGGTACAACGAAGTGATCGGGGCATATATTTCTTCGGCAATGCGGGCAACGACCCGTGCCGTCCGGCTGCTTCCGTTATCCGCCCCGTCATGATGGAAAACCACCTGGAAATGCTCGGTTTCGAAGAGGTACCAATCCAGCCCCGGACGAGTGAAATCGTATAAATCCACGATATTTTGCGCCTGAACCGCCGGAGCTCCGCCCACGAGAGGCATACCGGCCAGCACGACCGCAAAGAGCATCCGCGCCGACGCCAAACGCCCGGCAACCCGGCGCCAGACCCCCTGCCCCCTGTCGTATGTATGTAGCCCGGTCATTATTTTATCGAATAACCATCTTACCGAATAACCGCCATCTTGATGAGTTTGGTGGCGCGGGTCCCGTCCGCCGCCTTTGCCGTGAAGCGCGCGAAATACAGACCGCTCTGCACGTCGGCCTGCCAAACCGTTTCCGTGGGCACGCCCCCCACGATGCTGCCCATGTCCACATCGCCTACCTGAGCGCCGCCCGCGTCCAGAATCGTCACGCGCACCTGGGCGTCGCGGGACGTCCGGATGCGCAAGTGTGTGATGCCGTCTTCTATCGGATTGGGCCAGTTATAGGTCTCTTTCGAATCGATCAATCCATCCGGTACAAACGGATCGGCCTGCTCTTCGAGCGCTGAAAAACTGCTTTGGGCGCCGGAACCGTACAATTCCCCCCACCAGATTTCCGGGATGGGAGGCAATTGCCATGCTTTTGCAAAGCCGGTCGCAGACACGGCGATGACGCGATTATCCAGAAGCAACGGCGTGGTATACACAGCACCCCCCGCTTCAAGAGGGAACGGCGCTGCCGTCCTGCCACCGGGTTCGACAGCGTATAGATATCCATCCGTTCCGGCGGCAAGTATCGTCCAGCCTTCAGCCCCTTCGAACCGGAATACGAGCGGCTGGACGGCAATGCGGGCCGGAAGCATCACCGGAAATCCGGCCGCCAATGCCCCGGATTGCGTAAATGCGAAGATTGTGGAATCCATCGCCGCAAGCACATCGAGCCGGTTGTCCCCATCCACATCCACGAGTACCGGGTAGTTCGAAAGCACGCCTTCACCGACCCTCCCGGCGGACGCGGCCACCGCTCGTACGTCGATCCGGCGCGTTACCCCGCCCGGCGCAAGCAGCAGCAACTCCCCTGTTCCGGTGAGCGGAAGCACCGCCATGCTGCCGGCGCGCTCCCTGCCTATCGCCGGACTCCCGACGCCGGAAGCAGCGTCTACCGTATACCTCCAGGCCGTCCCGTCGATCTCGACGCCCCCGGTTTCAAAGACCACAGGCGCCGCAGCGCCTGCCGGACCGTGCCATGCGGCCAACCCCAACGCTCCCCCGGACTTACCAGGGATAACCCGGGCGCCGGATGCAGAGGCCTGCACATGCACCCCACCCGTTTCCCCTTCAAGAAGCACATGCCATGCATCTCCGTTTCCCGCCGGTATATGCACGATTGGAGAAATCGGCCGCCCCGCCCCCGCCTCGGGAGGAATTTCCCAAACGGCTTCGGGGGCATCCAGCGAGCCCCCAAGGTCCCGTACCACGATGGCGCAGCGTTCGGCGCCGGCATCCGTCCTGCATTCGAACGTAGCCATGCGGTTATCAGGAGCCACGGCAGGGGATGCCGCCGTAGCAACACGCCCTGTCAACACGGTTCGCCCTCGGGTTGCAACGGCCACGCTATCCCGCCCGTACAGCAGCAGGTGGTCTCCCGCTTTCGACACTTTGGACCCGGCGGGAAGCGACATGAGGGCCCCGTGCAACGCCTGCAGTTCCGGGGCATCTACCGGGAGGGCCCCGCCCACGGTCTCCCGCCGGTAATCGAACGACATCTCTGCACCGGGCTCGGAAAATGCATCCAGCACAATGAAACTGGGTCCGCCGGCATTCGTCTCGCTGCCCGGATATGTGTCCGGGCCGAAGCGGTTCCGGTACAATGGCGGCCCGCCGTCGGGGCCAAACGGATTCCCTTCGTAGAAAAAGTCAAAAGGCGTGCCCAAATGCCGCCGGTGTCCGAATAAACCCTCCGACGGATAGCCGATGTCCTGCGGGCCATCCGCTTCTTCAAGATCGATGGCGCGCTCCTCCCCCACATTGACGGCATAATCCGCCAGTCCGGCCCACAATCGCCGCTCATCCACATGCCAGATCAATAGCCCCCCGTTCAACTCAATTTCTTCGTCCTCACTATCCACACCGCCTGGAAGCGCCCAATCGTACCCGTCCGCTCCCACCACTACACCCCCGACAAAGCCGGTCGTTGTCACGCTGTTGAAGAGCGAATCGCCGTTGTCCACGCGCTGTTCGACAATTTGCCCGTCTTTAAAAACGCGCAGCGTCAGGCCATCCCCTTCCGGATCCCGGTAACGGTTCTCGACCAGAAAATATTCGGTGTCCGAAACGAGCACGCGAGCCGATTCGGAAACATCCGGGGCCGAAACGGCGCGAAGCCGGACGGTCCGCGGGCCGTCCCCGGTAAGTTCCACCGGATCCGTCCAGCCCAGAAAATACTTCGTCCATGCCATGGGCTCGGGCGGGAGAAGCCCGCTGTATGCAAAAATTCCCTGCGCATCCATCAGGCCGAACGGCCCGATGGCGCTTTGCCCGTTCTCGGTATCGAACAGGTCCGGCACACCCAGAAAATTGAAAAAACTGGCCGCAAGCAGGCCATTGATGGAAAGTTCAAGCAGATACCGCTCCCCGCTGAAGGGGTCCGTGCCTGGCCGGGTTTCGGTGCGTGGAACGATCATGGAATGATCGACAGGAAATCCGTGAAATGTCGCTCCCCCGGCGCCGAGCCTGCTCAGCGTTTCCGCATCGAAAAAGATCGAGGGTAAATCTTCCGGGGTCCGGTCCAGCGAGGTACCGGAAAGCTCCGTATCCCGCCCCACGCCGGCATGAAACAGGAGCAGCGCCGTACGTCCGGGTACAAACCCGCTCATATCGAAGGCAATGTCCGCCTCGGCAAGCGTCCAGGCATCATGCACCAGGCGGGCCAGCTTCGCCCGCTCCATGTCGCTGTCGGCATCGAGGCCTGTGGGCGCATAGGCTCCTATCGACCTGGGAAGCTGCACCACGCCGGGTACAAGATGCGTGCGTACTGCCGTTTTGCCATCGGAAACACGCGCCACGTAATCTTCCAGAAAAGCAAGGTGCGCCTCAAAGTAGGCGGCGTTATGGGGCAACGGATCGATCAGCGGCTCGATTCCATGGTACGGATCGCCTGCAAACGTTCCGTCACCGGTCGAAAAACGGGTCGTATCGGGTTGGAACTCGACGCGGAGCGCCACCACGTCATACGCAGGCGCTGCAGGCTTGCGGAGCGGGCCGGAATGAATCTGCGCATGCCCCGGCGCCGACCATCCGACTGCCGCCCAAACAAGTGCAGGCAAAAGGAGGAGCCGCATCGCATCGCCACCGATCATGCACATCCTCGCCATATACGGCTCATGAAAAAGCGGATGCGGAGAGTACTTAGCGCAGGAAATTCAGGAGGAGAGAAAACCGCATCGTGTTCGCCAGCGGGTGATTCTCCTCCAGGGCATAGATGTACGAAAAGTCGGCCCCGATGATGTTCCACCGGACCCCCGAACCGAACGTCAGGAACTTCCTGTTACCGAAATTCGGGTTTTCATAAAAATACCCGGCGCGAATGGCGAACAGGTCCCGGTACCAGTATTCGAAACCTGTGCCTATGGTCATCTGATTGAATGCATTGAGTGTCTCGTAGGTGGCATCTTCCTCACTATTTGCTGCACCGATCCGTACATCAATGGGCTGCCAGCCGGAAAAAATCGCTTTGTAGAACGGATCTGCTTCCCGGGTGGAAGAGCCGGGTGTGTCGTCCTCCGATATATTGACGCGAATCAGCATTTTGTTGAAATCCTGTGCAAGCGTCAGTTTGTTATACTCGTCGAAATTGAACGTAACGGCATACCCGAACCTGAGATTCTGGGGAATGGGGTCGGCCTGTCCCTGATCCGAATACTGGATCTGCGGACCCATATTGGCGAGATTGAATCCAAGATCAACCCCCACCTCCGTATTACCGGCCTGGAAACGCGGCACGCTGTACAGACCCGCAATATCGAAGCCGATCGTTACCCCGGCGCGCGTTTCCTGCGCCCCCACGGTCTGTCCCGGCGCAAGATTCGAATAGATCATGCGGATGCCCGTGCCCAGAGCCAGATTCTCCAACACATTCGTCCCGTAGGAAGCGCCCGCCGCCAGATCGTACGACTTGAACGTGCCTGTGGGATTGTTTTGGGCGTCCCGCCCTTCATGCTCGCCAAGAAACAGGTAGGTCAGATGGGCCCCGAACGTGCCGATACGGTCTACCCGATGCTTACCTCCCAAATAACTGTAGCTAAGATCTGCATTAAACTCCGGAAGCCACTGGGAATAGGTTAGCGAAACTTCTGTGCCATCCTGCCGGGCCAAACCTGCCGGATTCCAGAAGATCGCGTAGGCATTGTTTGCAACGGCAACGCCTGCATTTCCCATGCCTGCCGAACGGCTATCCGGCTCGATCTGCAGAAAAACCACGGCGGCCCCGCCGGCCTGCGCATGAGCCGCCTGGCTGGCAAAGGTTGCAAAAAATACGGTGAGAATAGCCGCGGCAAGAAATCTTCGGCTCATGGCAATGTACCTGCTGCTTTCGTTGAATGGTTGCATGATTCGTTCTCAAGGAGGCGAAAAAGGTTCCTGATTGCTATGTGCAAGGCTATCGGATGATAGCCAGTTTTTCTATGTGTTCGGATACGGAACGGCCGCCGTCCGGATTTTCCACGCGCACGCGCACCTTGTACAGGTAAATACCGGATGCAAGGAGGTTCATATCCTCGTCCCGCCCATCCCAGGTCACCTGCACGGGGCCGGCGGTCAAAACTCCGGAAGGCAGCGCCTCTTCCGTATCGATAGTACGGACCGGGCGTCCGGACAGGGCGTAAATGCGCACCTGCACGGAAGCCATGCTACCCGCCGGCTGGTTATGCTCGAACACGAACCGAGTGTGACCGCTCGTCGGATTCGGGTAGTTGTACACATTGTTCAACACCACGTCCTGCGTGGAAGCCACCACGAAATCCAGTGATTCGACATTCGAATTATTGAGTACATCCCAGGCGCGCACCGACAACGAATGCGGCCCGTCGGCCAACCCGTCCGCATAATCCCTGAACGAATATTCGACACGGCCGCTCCGGAACGAACCGGGATCGCTTTCAAAGCGGCGGCCTATATCCACGGCGGAGCGTTCGTCTCCGTCGACCACCAGCAGCATCTCGTGCCCCACGCCCGTGCCTACCGTGTTGATGCCGCTGTCGTCGCGCAGTTTTACGATGAGGCGGGGGTTCGCCGGGGTCAATCCGCCGGAAACAAACGTGGTATCGTTCAAAAAGAGGGAAATATCCGGTCCGACATGATCGTCGGGCAAGGTGGCGGCCGTCCCGCCGACCACGATCTGCTCCGTATAGCCGCCGGCATGTTCGGAGGCATTGCGCACATAGACACTCACACGACCGGGTTCGTTACTGTACGAAATATCTTTCGGCACCACAAACGTGGCGCTGAAGCGGCCCGAGGTTACCGGCACGCTACCCCGCCAGAGCAGATCCTCCCAAACCGTATAGTAGTCCCGGGGCATAGCAGTACGATCGGGTACGTTGACGCGGCGCGCTGCATCGAAAACCACAAGGTGCGCCTGCCCTTCGAATCCCGGATCCACCGCGCCCGCAGTCGTACGTACATGGCCCTCGATGGTTACTTCGTCCAGCGCCCGGAAAGCGGGCATCTCCTCAACGGGTGTTCCGTTCACCCGCTCGACCACGGCTTCGCGCGAAGGATACCCGAGACGCAACGTCGGATCGCCGAGCAAACTGAATTTGCGATTGTTCGCCTGCAAGCCCGCCCGGGTATTCTTCGTGCTCACCATGACATCACCCAATCGGCGGGGCCTTCCGTCCGGTGCGGGTTTGAACAACTCCTTGTTCAACGCCCGGTTCAGACCCACGTTCAACTCGTCGAGTCCCGTACTCGTATAGACCAGACGGACCGTCGTCATCAGCGCAATGGCGCCTCCGCGCTCGTTGAGCAGCAGCACTTCCGCAGCGCTTTGTTCTCCGGACAGATCCCACCACCCGTAAGAACAGGTCGCGGTAATGAACAGCGGCAGGCGGTCATAATTGCGCAATTCCCGTCCATCCTCAAGGGTAAAAATTCTTTCCTGGGCAAGCCCGTATTCCCCCCCGTGCCCGCTGTAATTCATGACCAGTACGCCGTCGTCCTGAATGTCCTCGTTGATGTCCCGCTCGACGCCGGGCAGGCGCCAGCCGTTGGCGAATTCCCGTTTGTAAGAGATACCGTACACCTTGCGCAGATCGATTTGCGGATACTCCTGCGCGAGCAGTTCGGCTACTACATCCGTATTCTGCGTATGCAAATCCGGAGTCCCTTCTTTCACTGCCCGGAGTTCGTTGTACGCATCGTCAGCCACAAGCAGATACTGCTTGCGCCAGGCGCCGTAGGTAGCGGGATTCTCGTAATGCTTGATCTTGGCCACCATGACGGCGGCTTCTTCCGAAGTCTGCACAGGAAACCGGCCGATGCCTATATCGACACGTTCCCGACCCGTTAAACGCGAATTGCCTGGCCATTCCCATATTCCCTCGTCCGCATCCAGCAAGCCGAAGTAATCGTCGCTGGTGTATGATTCGATCGGACTGAACGATTCTTCCGTTTCGTAGGGCGGAACCCAGTTTTCGAGGATAGACTCGTTATCCGTGCCCAGACGGCGATAATTAAAGTGCCCGTCTCCGAAGAGCAGGGCATACCGGAGCGGCTTACCCGCCTCGTTGCCCCTGTCGTACAGAAAACGCAGATAATCGCGCAACCCGCGCATGTCCGTAAGCCCCCCGGAAAACTCATTGTATATCTCGCGAATATCCGTCACCAGCACGTCGAGTCCGTCCCCGCGGCGATGTTCCGCCAACTCCTCCGCAGCGGAATGAAATTCATCGGGGGTTACAATCACGAAATCCGGATACGCGGCAAGTCCGTGCAGATTCTGCGAAGCGACACGCTGCGCATTCTCTGCACGAAGCGGCCGGGCTGCTGGCGGACGAAACACCGCCAGTTCACGCGGCGCGGATGCATCGGCCACTTGCATCTGAACGCGCCAGGCGTTCCCGACCTGCCGCACGACAAGACTGCGGACATGACCGGGCTCCGTCACGTCCCACACCAGCGGTTCTGCGGTAAACCCTTCCAGGGCAAATTCGAACGTTCCCGTTTGTCCCCCGGGCGTACTGAAATGGAGCGAGTCGCCGGTTGCCCGCAGCTGCTGCGTATAAAATACCCGCATCCAGTCCACGGAAGCCTGGGCATCGTTTTCGGCGTCTCCATCCAGGCGGATCGAAAGATTCAGGGGGTCGTTGGCGCCTGCGTCGCGCGCGAACACAGCAACACCGGGAACCGCAATGGGCGCAACCTCACCATCAAAAAGCACACTCCTCGCGGCCCGAAGAGAACCCGCCAACGCCCCATTCGATTCGAAGCGCACCGTGGCGGCGGGATTGGAGCGGATAGCCACCCGCGCCTGATAGCGAACAGCTCCCTGCACAAGTCCCGGCAGCATCAGGTTTTCGATCAGGGGCCGCGAGTCCCCGGCACGGATCGGCGTCATAACCCATGTGTGTCCGGTTCCGTTCTCCTTGCTCCACATGAACTCGTCGAAATCCACCATATACCGCCCTTCCGTCTCGGAGCGCGTTTCGAGGCCCGTATACGCAGGGAAAGGCTCTGATACAGGCAAAGCAGCATCTTCGTCCAGTATCTTGACGAAGTAATAATTCTCATTGGAAAAGGGATGAACGTAATGCTCCCATCCCTCCTCCCCGTATGTCCAGCCGTACGGCCCTTTCCCGTAGAAAACCACCGAATCCCCTGCATCGAAGCTGCCGTCGCCGCCGCCCGAGCGATAGGCGGGCTGTTCGACAAGATCCGCGAGCCGGGGCACCGAATTGAGCGCCGGTACGGGCGCCCCCCCATTGCCGTAAATAGCGACGCGGTCCGGATCGATGGCGTCCGGAGAGGGAAAATCAGACAGGGCGGCCAGAAACTCCCTGTCGATGCGGTACAAGCCCGTGGTATGCACAGGAATCTTGTAGACCACGCCGTTGGCCAGCACACTCTCCTCAATGTCGAGGTGCGGGTTGTCGTTACGGCGGGATACGGCGAAACGGGAAGCCACGCCCTGCTTGCCGGCCCCGCTTGCGTAGCGTACGGAAGCGCGCACCTGTCGATAGCGGCGGACCACCCCATCCTCGTAGACAAGCAACCGCACACCAAGATTGATGAGATGCCGCCCCTGACTTGTGCCCAACCCATCCAGCCATACTACAGGACCACTCGTTTCCTGCGCGACCAGCGTATCTCCGACGGGAAGATCCAGTTCGTCGTATGCAGACGCAAGCAACGAAAGATCGGGGACATCCTTCGACGGCAATTCGATCGTTTCCGAAACGGTCGGCAGCCCAAAAGACAACGCGCGGGCAGAAGAAATCGTAAATGCCTCGATCCCCGCCGAATCGACAAGGGCCTGCATGGAAACCGGCCAATCCACCGTAATCTCCACAACCACGCCCTCCGAAGAAGATTCCACCGTACGGATATCCACATCCTGCGCTACGGACACATTCGCCCGAACGAAGCACAGGAAAACCGCAAGGAACGCGAATCGAACACTCATGATACCTTGCTTCTCTCGCCGGATCGCTTACGCGGCAGAGAAAAACATGCTGTTACGAAATAGGAAAACGATTAAGGGAACGAGGACGAAGCAGCCGTCCGGTTTCGTAACAGTCTCAGGTCGATAGGCGAAAAGAAGTAAGGAAGCGATACGGGGGCATTATATCGAGCCGCGCCGGGTGTACCCGATTATACAAAGCAATACACCCTCGTTCGACGGGCACAAACGGCCCCCTTACCCGCACAAAACGAAACCCGCCCGGCAAGGTTCCACCTGCAGCGTATCGGCCGGTGAAGTTTCGACGAAACAGCTACAGGCCCTAAGTCCGCGAAGTTCAGCGTATCCTACAGTTCTTCGAGGGGCCGTTCCTCTGCAACAGCAATGCCCCTGGACGTACGCACGGGCGTACCCACAATCGTCACCGGGTCGTGCTCGAAAAAGAAATGCCATCCCCCCTCTACGGCATCTTCAAGAAAATTCGCCTTTTCTTTTAGGGTCACAAGCGGACGCACATCATACGCAGCAGTCCAGGCCCCCCTTGAATGGGCCGCTGTAGGCAGGAGATCCGACACAAAAACGAGCGTGCGTTCTTCGTCGGATATTTTCACCAGTTGCTGCGCCTCCGTATGTCCATCCACAACGATCGCCTCGACCCCGGGAAAAAGCGCACCCGGCCCGTCTATCAGACGCAGTTGTCCGGCACGCTCGAGCGGTTCCATATTTTCCTTCATAAATGACGCGGCTTCGCGTGCGTTCGGGTGTAACGCCCACTCCCAATGCGCGCGCTGCACGTGATACAATGCATTTTCAAAAACCGGGACCGGGCCATTCCGGCCTGTTGCGGTGCCGCCGCCGCAATGATCGAAATGCAGGTGGGTATACACGACATCCGTCACGTCCGCCGCACGGAAACCTGCCTGGTCAAGCGACCTGTGCAGCTCGGTATCGGTGTAATCCACGGAATAGATGCTGGCGAATTTCTCATTGCCCTTGGTACCGATGCCGTTGTCGATGAGAATAACGCGCCCGTCTCCCTCCAGAAGCAGGCAACGCAGGGCAAGCGTAATCCGGTTCTTGTCGTCCGGCCGGATATGGCGCTCCCATAACGCACGCGGCACCACACCAAACATGCCGCCGCCATCCAGACCGAATCGACCCGTCTCGATCGTATGCAGTTCGTAGGAACCGATGCGCGCCATCCGCCCTACCGATCGTATGCGTTCGACCTGCCGGAGGCGGAATACCCGGGGATACTCTGATCAAGGCATTGTACGACCATCATGTACCCACTCCCTCGCTCAGTTCCAGCATGCGCTCGATCGGACGGAGCGCCGCCAGGCGCACTGTCTCCTCCATATGCATCTCGGGCTCCTCGAATTGCAAGCAGAGATACACTTTCTCGATGGTATTGAGCCGCATGTGAGGACACCGGCTGCATTCGCACCCGCTTTCCGGCGGCGCCGGAATAAATGTCTTTTCGGGGCTATCCTTGCGCATCTGGTGCAGAATGCCTTCTTCCGTCGCCACGATAAAGGCATCATGCGCACTTTCCCGGGCAAAACGGCGAATGGACGTCGTAGAGCCGATATGGTCCGCATGGCGCAAGACCGGCTCCTCGCACTCGGGATGCGCCAGGACCAATGCATCCGGATGGCGCACTTTCAGACGAAGCAACTTGCGCTCGCTGAACGTTTCGTGTACGATACATGCCCCTTCCCAAAGCACCATATCGCGCCCCGTTTCCCGCACAAGGTGCCGCCCGAGGTTACGATCCGGCGCGAAAATAATCGGCTGGTCCTCCGGAATGGAGGACACGATATGTGCAGCGTTCGACGAGGTGCAAATAATGTCGCTGAGCGCTTTCACGCCCGCCGTACAGTTAATGTAGGAGACCACAAGGTGGTCGGGATGGCGCTTTTTGAACGCAGCCAGTTCGGGCGCCGGACACGAGTCCGCAAGAGAACACCCGGCGTTCAGATCCGGCAGCAACACTTTTCGTCCGGGATTCAGGATTTTCGCCGTTTCCGCCATGAAATGCACGCCGGCGAATACAATGATATCCGCGTCCGTCTCGGCGGCTCTCCGGGCGAGCCCCAGCGAGTCGCCTATATAATCGGCGATGTCCTGAATGTCCGGTTCCTGATAATAGTGCGCCAGGAGCACCGCGTTCTTTTCCTGCTTCATCCGTTCGATTTCCTCAAACAGATTCAGCATAGGATCGACGGGTGCGTCGATAAAACCGGCCTCCCTGTCCAATACCGGAATGTCCACCATAATGCACGGGAGAAATAGTGACCGTACGGTAGCGTATCTCCGCTCGCAAAAGCAGTAAGGAAATGTAACGCCGTAACGCTCTGTGCGTTCTCTGAAACGGAAACGGCGCAGAGCGCCGCTGCATAGTGTCAACAGGCCCTAATCATCAGACCCTGTCCGGAGTTTCCTGACGCAGTACGCCCTCCTCAAGCCGAAGCACCCGATCGGCGCTCGCCGCCAGTGCAGGATTGTGCGTGGCGAGCACGAACGTACACCCGAAATCGCGGCTAAGCCGAAGCATTTCCTCATGCAGATGCGCAGCGTTTTTCACATCGAGATTGCCCGACGGCTCATCAGCCAGCACCAGACCCGGCTGGTTCATAAGCGCCCGGGCCACGGCAACCCGCTGTTGTTCCCCCCCGGACAACTCGCCGGGCCGATGTTCCGCCCGATCATCCAGATGCAACATGCGGAGAAGCATGATGGCGCGGTCACGGGCCTCCGAAAGGCGCTGGTGGCGAATGAGTGCCGGCATGGCCACATTTTCGAGCGCCGTAAACTCCGGCAACAGGTGGTGAAATTGAAAAACGAACCCGATCTCCCGGTTGCGGAATGCAGCCAACTCCTCGTCTGACGCGCTGAACACCTCCTTGCCCCGGCAATACACCGAGCCGCTGTCCGGGCGGTCAAGCGCCCCGAGAAGATGTAGCAGGGTGCTCTTGCCGGTTCCGCTTTCCCCTACGATGGCCACCACTTCGCCGGAACGCGCCTCGAAATCCACGCCACGGAGCACCTGCAAGGATCGATCACCCCCCGAAGGGTAGCTCTTTCTAAGCGCGCGCACACTCAGAAGCGGCGCACCCCGGGGGGTATCCCCCATGGATTCCAGGGTATGTTCCGCCACACTCAAACTATGCTCCCTCTTCGCGTTCGATCCCGTATTTATTCATCTTGTTGTACAAATGAGACCTTTGCATCCCAATGGCTTCTGCGGTTCGGCTAATGTTCCAATCGAAATCATTCAATTTCCGCTCAAGAAACATTTTTTCCGCCGTGTCGCGAAAATCACCCCAGTCTTCCGTCCTGGCAAGCAGATCCATCAGGGGATCCCAGGAGGTTTCCCGGGAAAACGCATAGCGGTCGATATCCTCTACACGAATCTCGTCATCGGCCGTAAGCACGATGAGACGCTCTATTACGTTTTGCAGTTCGCGCACATTGCCTCGCCATTCCTGCTCCATGAGGCGCTTCATGGCCGACGCGGTAAAATGCTTTCCGGGCCGGCCGTTGCGCCGTGCGAGGTCCTCGCAAAAACGGGCAGCGATGACAGGAATATCTTCGACACGTTCCCGCAGGGTCGGAAGATGTATGGGAATCACGCTGAGCCGGTAGTACAGGTCCTCCCGAAAGGTTTCCTCCCGGATGCACGAAGCAAGGTCCTTGTTGGTGGCGCAGACGATGCGTACATCCACCGGAATGACCCGATCCCCGCCTACGCGCTGGATATTGTTTTCCTGAAGCACCCGCAGCACCTTGGCCTGGGCAGACAAACTCATGTCCCCGATCTCGTCGAGAAACAACGTACCCCCGTCCGCCTGCTCGAATTTGCCGATACGCTGCTTCACCGCGCCGGTAAAAGCCCCCTTCTCATGGCCAAAGAGTTCGCTTTCGATCAATTCGTCGGGGATCGCGGCACAGTTCACGTCTACCATCGCCCCGTCCTTTCTGGGCGACAGGTGGCGAATCCACTTTGCAACGAGTTCCTTTCCCGTACCGGGGTCGCCCGTAATGAGCACACGCGCTTCCGAAGGCGCAACGCGTTCAATCGTGTCGCGGACGGCGCAAATAGCAGGACTATCGCCAAGGATAGGGGTGAGCTCGCCCTCGTAGGCGTCTATCGCTTCCTTCATCCGGCGATTCGCTGTGGCCAGAACCCCCCGGTCCATGGCGTTGCGTACGGAAACAAGCAAGCGATTCAGGTCGGGCGGCTTTTCGATAAAATCGTACGCCCCCAGCTTGGTTGCCTTCACAGCCGTCTCTATGGCGCCGTGCCCGGAGAGCATAACAATGGGCGTCTCGGGCATTTCTTCGCGCGCCACGGCGAGGACCTCCATGCCATCCCGTTTCGGCATGTTGACATCGAGCATAACGACATCGTACCGCCCGGCGCGCAGCCGGGCAAGGGCCTCTTCCCCGTCGACGGCTTCTTCTACGCCGAACCCTTCGTACTCGAATATTTCGCGTAGCGTACGTCGAATACTCGGTTCATCGTCGACAACAAGAATAACAGGAGGCATGCGATCGGTCAGGATGACTGTTTCGCCGTTGCACGTGCAATATATACCCGGATATTTGCAGCCTGGCTGGATTCGGGATATTCCGCTTCGACTGCTTCGTACTGTTCGAGGGCATCCTCGTATTGCCCCGCCCGCTCGTAGAGCTGACCGGCATGCAGGAGATATTCCGGCGTCGTCAGTTCACTTTCGAAGTGACGTGCAGCGCGCCGGTACAAATCCCCGGCGCGGGCATATTCCTCGCGCTGCTCCCAGGCCGCCGCCTCCCCCGCAATGGCGCCCGCACCGATAAAGTCCGGCCCCTTGTCGAAATCCTCGAAGTACGAAAGCGCCCGGTCGTATTCGCCCAGATTGAAGAGTGCATCCGCTGCATAGAACCGCGCAAGATTTCCTGCAGGCGTACTACCGTACTCATCAGCAATTTCCAGCAAGCCCAGATTCTCCAGCGATCCGTCCAGTGCCTGCTGGTACGATGCTTCCTCATACAGGGGCAGGACCTGGGCCAGGAGCACCTCCGCCTCGGAGGCCTGTCGGCCCTGATAGAAAACATTCCCGACGATCACAGCAGCAATCACTGCAAGGGCAGCGGCCCCGCCGTAGACCACCTTCCTGTTGGCGTCCACGAATCGCCACGCACGCGCATAGAACGTGACAACCTTGTCCTCACGCAACTCATGTCTTCTGGAAATACTTCGGGGGGCTGGCATAGATTCGCGGGATGCGCGCAGTAAATTTCGGGAAACATTACGGGAATCCGCAGTACGGGAATCCGCAGTACGGGTATCCTGTAAAAATACGGATTGCCGCTTTTATGCGTATGTACGCACAGAGGGTCCATCATTTTCCTTCAAAAGGAGCGCCGATCCGGCAGTACGTCATTTTTAGACAAGATTTTCACCAAATCCGGGAATCTGACATGGATCGAAGCCGGTTGGGGGCCGTTTACTGCACCGCACGGCATGCGCCGGCCTAACCCATTAAACCCGCACACGCCCTTACCGGGCCTGCTTTTTCAAAAAATCGTATACAAACCTCATGGCCATCAAGCTTGGAATTAACGGTTTTGGACGCATTGGACGGCTCGTATTCCGCGCGATCCTCGAACGTCATCTTGAAGATCTTCATATCGTCGGCATCAATGACCTGACCAGTGCCGGCACCCTCGCGCACCTGCTGAAATACGATTCGGTGCATGGCCGTTTTCCCGGCGATGTGCACGTCGATGGAAACTCGCTTGTCGTGGACGGAAAGGTATTCCCGGTTTTTTCGGAGCGGGATCCCGCCCGGCTCCCGTGGGGAGACCTCGGCGCGGATGTGGTGGTGGAATCCACCGGAATTTTTCGCTCAGCAGAGCAGGCCGGCAAGCACATCGAAGCCGGCGCTTCGAAAGTGATCGTCTCGGCGCCCGCCAAGGGCGCGGTAGACGCCACGGTTGTGATCGGGGTCAACGACGACACCTTGACCGGTGAAGAAAAACTCCTGTCCAATGCCAGTTGCACCACGAACTGCCTCGCTCCGATGGTCAAGGTTCTCGATGACCGGTTTGGTGTGAAGCGCGGCTTTATCACCACGGTGCACGCCTACACGTCGGACCAGGCGCTCGTGGACGGCCCCCATTCGGACCTGCGCCGGGCACGAGCTGCAGCCCTCTCCATCGTACCCACCACGACCGGCGCCGCCAAGGCGGTGGGCCTCGTGCTGCCGCACTTGCAGGGAAAGCTGGACGGCATGGCGCTCCGCGTGCCGACGCCGGCCGGCTCCATTACGGATCTCACGGCCGAACTGGACCGGGAAGTCTCCATCGAAGAAGTCAACGCGGCGTTCCGCGAAGCCGCAGCAAACGACCTGAAGGGACTGCTCGAATACAGTGAGGAACCGCTCGTGTCGAACGATATTCTCCACAACCCGCATTCCTGCATCTTCGATGCGCCGTGCACCATGGCGAACGGCACCACCGTGAAAATCGTCGGATGGTACGACAACGAATGGGGATACTCGTGCCGGGTGGCGGAACTCGTCCAAAAAATCGCCGGCTGACCGGAAGTACAGACGCATGCGCAAACGGACCATCGAAAACATGACGGTGCGTGGGCGGCGTGTGCTGGTGCGCGTTGACTTCAACGTACCGATCGCGGATGGCGCCATCGGGGACGACACGCGCATCCGGGCCGCGTTGCCTACGATACGCACCATCCTTGCAAACGGCGGAAAGGCCATCCTGATGAGCCACCTTGGCCGCCCGAAGGGTAAGCCGGATCCTGCCTTTACACTGCGCCCCGTCGCGGACCGCCTGAAAGAATTGCTGGGGGCGCCCGTGCACTTTGCAGACCATGCCACGGGGCCGACGGACCCGGCAAGCCGGCAGGCCATCAACGTACTGAACGAAGGAGAAGTACTGGTGCTCGAAAATACCCGGTTCCATCCGGGAGAAACGAAGAATGATCCTGATCTTGCCGGGGAACTGGCTGCCTTCGCAGAGCTGTATGTAAACGATGCATTCGGCACCTGCCATCGCGCCCACGCTTCGACAGAGGGAGTAGCGCACCGGGTTAAAGAAGCAGGCATGGGGTTGCTCCTCGATAAAGAGATCGAATACCTGTCGAAGTTGCTTGATAGTCCGGAGCCGCCGTATGTGGCTGTACTGGGCGGCGCAAAGGTATCTGACAAGATCGGCGTCATCCAAAACCTGCTTGATCGGGTCGATGCGCTGCTCATCGGCGGCGCCATGAGTTACACCTTTCTGAAAGCACTGGGGCACGAAACAGGGGTTTCGAGAGTGGAAACGGATCGCCTCGACGATGCAAAAGCGCTGTACGAACAAGCCGGCGGCAAAATCAGGCTGCCGGTTGACCATGTCACGGCAGGCGCGTTCGACAACGAGGCTCCTCGACACATCGTTTCCGGCGCCATTCCCGAGGGGCAAATGGGTCTCGATATCGGCCCGGAAACGATCAGGGAATACGGTCGTGCAATCGGAGAAGCGCGCACCATCGTGTGGAATGGCCCGATGGGCGTATTTGAAATGTCGAATTTCGCCGCAGGAACGTTCGCTGTGGCCAAAGCGCTTGCCGGAGCCACTGCGCACGGCGCCCTTACGGTGGTAGGTGGAGGGGATTCAGTAGCAGCAGTCTCTCAGGCGGGGTACGAAAAGCTTGTGAGCCATGTCTCGACGGGCGGCGGCGCCATGCTGGAGTTTCTGGAAGGCAAGATCCTGCCCGGCATTGCGGCGCTGAGTGACAGATAGTTCACCGGCGCCCGGATTTCTTCGTGCATTCTTACGGTCATGATTTACGAATCCGTCGATCAGATCGACTTCGCTGTCAGCGATTGCCCGGCGATACCCCTGCAGGGGCGTGTTGTCATGGCAACGCCGGCGCACTATGATGTGCAATACGTAATCAACCCGCATATGGCCGGTCATGTGGGCAACGTGGACCGTGTCCGGGCACAGCGCCAATGGGAAACACTGCGGGATACCTACCGGGCCCTCGGCATGGAAGTACACAGCACCCAGGGCGTAGAGAAACTGTACGATATGGTTTTTGCGGCTAATGCCGCCGCAGCATTCCTGTCTCCGGACGGGAAATCGCCGGGGGTTATTATGAGTCGTATGGCCACAGCGTCCCGATACGACGAAAGCGTACACTACGAGCGCTTTTTTCGTGAACTGGGGTATGATGTGCTGCATCTCCCCGAGGGGCTTACCTTCGAAGGAGGCGCAGACGCCATCTGGCATCCCGGCAGACGTCTGATTTGGGGCGGATACGGCCAGCGCACCGACCGAGCTACCCATGATGCCATTTCGGCCATGCTGGACGTACCCGTTATTCCAATACGACTCGACGACGAAGCCTTCTACCACCTCGATACGTGTCTCTGCACGCTGGACGAACGCACGGCGCTCATCTGCCCGGCTGCACTGCGTCCCGAAGATATAGCCATGATTCACCGACTCTTCGAACGTATCATAGAAGTCCCGGAAACCGAGGGCCGCGAACGGCTGGCGTGTAATGCGCATTGCCCGGACGGGCGGCACGTGCTGCTTCAGAAAGGGTGTCCGCACACCACGCAAAAACTGCGGGATGCGGGGTTCGAACCGATCGAAATCGACATCGGAGAATTTCTTAAGGCCGGCGCGGCGGTGTATTGCATGAAGTTAACCACATGGTAAGGTGGAACCGCTCATCTCCGTGATCATCCCAGCATTGAACGAGGCTGCGGGCATCGAAAACACGTTGCGGTCCGTAAGCCGGCAGGCGCCCGAACATGAAATCATTGTCGCGGACGGCGGCTCTCTCGACAAAACGGCAGCTATTGCGAGCAGGTACGGACGAGTCGTCCAGGCGCCACGCGGACGATCCAGACAAATGAATGCGGGAGCTGCACAAGCCAGAGGGGATATCCTGCTTTTCCTGCATGCCGACACGCTCCTGCCCCCCGACGGCCTCGAAAAGGTGCGGGGTACATTATCCGATCCCGAATTGGCAGGGGGCGCCTTTCGGCTCCGATTCGACCGCAATACCCCCCTTCTTCGCTTTTACAGCTGGTTCACGTACCTGCACGCGCCACGGATCTGTTTCGGGGACCGTGGCTGTTTCGTTCGGCGTTCCGTATTCGAGGAATTGGGCGGCTATCCGGATCTCCCCATTTTTGAGGACATCGAACTCGTGCGCAAGCTCCACGAACGCGGCGGCTTCGTCTTTCTAAAGAATTATGTCACCTCTTCGGCGCGCCGTTTTCGGGAACGCGGACCCTTTCTGCAACAACTCCAAAACACCTACCTGTGGATCCGGTACGCGATCGGGGCGGACCCGAAAACCCTTGCAAGCTGGTACCCGTATGGAAAACAAAAAGCCCGTACAGGATAACCCCCGGATTTCACCAACGCCTGCCGTATCGCCCATTTTCAATACCGGAACGCATGCATGGAACACAAGCAAACCCGCAGGGTAGGGTACGAAGTGACCAGGGTTTGCGTTACGACCTGTAATTCTGCAGGATGTCCTCCATGTAGAGACGGCTCCGAACGGTGAAAACCCGAAGCGCTTTTTGTCCCGGGGTTTTCTGTAAACAGGCGTACAATCCCCTGCACTGGTCTAACGTCCCATACATTTTCGCCAAGAGGTTGGCCGCTCATGGGTTCTTCTCGGAAAAAAGAAAAAATACCTGCACAAACCGCCATTACGAGAGATCCTTTCCCGAATTCGAAAAAAATATTCGTGGAGGGAAAAATCCACGATATCAAGGTTGCGATGAGGGAGGTCGAAACCGAGGATACGATCTCTGAAAACCCCGGCGCGGAAAAATTCAGGATAACCCTTTATGACACCAGTGGCCCCTACACCGATCCTGAAGCCGATATCGACGTGCACAAAGGGCTTCCGCCGCTTCGCGCAACGTGGATAAAGGAGCGGGGGGATGTGCTGGAACTGCCCGATTTCTCCTCGGAATTCGCACGGAAAAGGCTCGAAAGAACCAACGGGATAACCTTCGGAAATACCCGGAAACCCCTTCGTGCCGCCCCTTCGCGCAATGTAACGCAGATGCACTATGCTAAAAGGGGCATCGTAACCCCTGAAATGGAGTACATAGCCATACGGGAAAATCAGAGAATCGACGAACTCAGGGAGAATTACTACGGGCAGCTTGGATCTTATCATGAAGGGATGGATTTCGGCGCGCGTATCCAGCCGTCCCGCATCACGCCCGAATTTGTACGGGAAGAAGTCGCAGCGGGGCGCGCCATAATTCCGAATAACATAAATCACCCCGAAAGCGAGCCCATGATAATAGGGCGAAACTTTCTCGTAAAAATAAATGCGAATATCGGGAATTCAGCGGTTACCTCAAGTATTGAGGAGGAAGTGGAAAAAGCGGTCTGGGCGTGTCGATGGGGAGCCGACACCATAATGGACCTGTCGACGGGGGACAATATCCATGAAACCAGAGAGTGGATCATAAGGAATTCCCCGGTTCCGATAGGAACGGTTCCCATATACCAGGCCCTTGAAAAAGTGAATGGGAAACCGGAAGAGCTTACCTGGGAGATTTACAGAGATACCCTGATCGAGCAGGCTGAGCAAGGGGTTGACTATTTCACCATACACGCAGGGATTCTTCTTCGCTACATACCGCTTACGGCCAACAGGGTGACCGGAATCGTTTCCAGGGGCGGCTCCATTATGGCGAAATGGTGTCTCGCGCACCACAGGGAAAGTTTCCTCTACACGGAGTTTGAGGAAATATGCGAGATAATGAAGGCGTATGATATAGCCTTTTCGCTGGGTGACGGCCTCCGGCCGGGTTCCATAGCCGACGCGAACGACGACGCCCAGTTCGCTGAGTTGGACACCTTGGGAGAGCTTACGAAGATAGCCTGGAAGCATGACGTTCAGGTCATGATAGAAGGTCCGGGACACATCCCTATGCAGATGATACGGGAGAACATGACGAGGCAGCTGGAGACATGCGGGGAGGCTCCGTTTTACACCCTGGGGCCGCTTACGACCGATATAGCACCCGGTTATGACCACATCACTTCCGCCATAGGGGCAGCGATGATAGGGTGGTACGGAACCGCCATGCTCTGTTACGTGACGCCAAAGGAGCACCTGGGGCTTCCCAATAAAAAAGACGTCAAGGACGGGGTCATAACCTACAAGATTGCCGCCCATGCGGCGGATCTGGCGAAGGGCCACCCCACTGCGCAACTTCGGGACAATGTACTTAGCAAGGCAAGGTTCGAATTCCGATGGAACGATCAGTTCAATCTCTCGCTGGACCCGGATACGGCCCGTGATTTTCATGACGAGACGCTGCCGGCTGAAGGGGCAAAGGTCGCGCATTTCTGTTCCATGTGCGGTCCGAAATTCTGCTCCATGAAAATCACGCAGGATATAAGAAAGTATGCCCGGGAACACGGTCTCTCCGAAACGGACGCTATTCAGAAGGGACTGGATTCCAAGGCCCGGGAATTTGCGGAAAAAGGAAAAGAGATCTATGTCGAGCAGTTGGATTAGATTTAAGGAGACCCCGCCCTCCGTTTCACCTGATTCTTTCTATCGAGTGTCATGGCCCATATCGTTCTGCGCCCGCGCTGGCAAGCCAGAGAAAACGACGTAACTTCCGAACATACGTACCGGAATCGGCGGCAATTCATCCAGGAGTTGGGTCTGGGCGCCATCGGGATGGCGGCCCTTGGCGCCATGGGATGCTCCATGACTTCGTTCGGGCCGCTGGACACCATTCCGGACAATGCACCGCGTGAAGGATATCCGGCCGCGCGCAACGAGGCATTCTCTGTCCCGGAACGGGCGGTAACCGGACGCATCTACGCCTCCTCCTACAACAATTTCTACGAATTCGACGGGGCCTCCAAGGAAATCTGGCCTCTCACGGAGCCCTATGAACCGTTTCCGATGACGATCCGGGTACGCGGGCTCGTCGAAAAACGGCTCACATTCGATGTGGCGGAGTTGATCCGCACCATGGATATCGAAGAACGCCTGTACCGCTTCCGGTGCGTCGAGGCCTGGGCCATGACGGTGCCGTGGACAGGGTTCCCGCTCAGCAAACTCATCGAACGGTGCAAACCGCTTTCCCGGGCGACTCATGTGCGCTTCGTATCGGTCAACCGCCCAAATCAAATGGAGGGCATCAGAAAGCAGCACTGGTATCCCTGGCCGTATTACGAAGCCCTGCGCATGGACGAGGCAATGAACGAATTGGCCTTTGTCGTAACCGGAATGTACGGGGAGCCCCTCCCGAAGCAGAACGGATCTCCGCTGCGACTCGCCCTTCCCTGGAAATACGGCTACAAGGGACCGAAAGCTATCGTACGTATTGAATTCACGGATAGCCAGCCGGGGACCTTCTGGAACGACCTGCAACCCCTGGAATACGGCTTCTTGTCGAACGTGAATCCGAATATTCCCCATCCGCGCTGGAGCCAGGCCACGGAAACATTGCTGGAAATCGACGAGCGTGTCCCCACGCAAATTTTCAACGGATACGACGAATGGGTATCCGCACTATACCCGGGCGAACCCCGCCAGCCCGGCAGACCCTTAGCGCGGTAACCCGGCGACTTCCGCAGGGTCTCCCCTCCTGTGCAGGTATCGATTCCAGGCGTACACGCCCCAGGAAAGGAGAATGCATCCAAAGAGGGCAATTCCGCCGTTTATACCGGCAAGACGCCATTGAGCGCGGCCGATCGCCGCGATCACCACTTCCTGCGATGGCCCTCCGGACAGAAACACGTCCAGCGAATCGCTCCCCTCGAGCGACCGCACAAACGTAATGGGAAGCGGCAACACGTGCTCGGTATACGAGCCGTCCGCTTCAGGTACCCGGAGATGAGCCGACGCCATGGTGATATCTGCCCGGTCGGTGGTGGAAAGCGCCACCACATCCGCTTTGACCACGGCGCCGGTTCGCACCGTTTCCCGGAGATTCATCGTCACTACCGCCTGATTGACCGCCAGCAAAAAGAGCAAACCGGGAAACACCCATAAAAGACGAGCCACGAGCAGGGAAGCACGATGACGCATAAGAAGGCGGTTTAGGGAGCGGTGCGAAAAGCGGTCGGCGACCGGCTATTTGAGGAATAGATACGGCTTCCATGCCTCGTGCAATATCCCGATATAATCGCGGATAAACATCACGTGACTGGGCCGGTACGGCTTACGAAACAGCGGCATAGCGGCCTCTTCGGGTTTACGATTTCCCTTTTTGTTGTTGCACGGGGTGCAGGCCGTCACAAGATTTTCCCAGGTATCCCGCCCGCCTTGGGACCGGGGCGTCACATGATCCACAGTCAATTTCTCGCGGCACCCGCAATACTGGCACCGGAATCGATCCCGTCGGAGAATGTTTTTTCTCGTAATCATGACCCGCTTGTACGGAACGCGTACGTATGTCCTGAGCCGTACAATACTGGGAAAGGGATACCGGGTCGTCGGCGACCGGACGTATCGATCCGGTACGGACTCGACGAGTTCGGCTTTTTGCAGAAAGACCAGCACTACTGCACGCTCGACGCTGCATGTCGTCAATGCGCGGTAGTCATTGTTCAGTACGAGTACGTGGCCATTCATAGCGTTATTGGACAAGTACGTCGCCGTACGAAACGATTTCGCCAATGCCATCGAAAATGAGCAGGCGATGCAAGCCGACCGGCCCGATCAGGGAAACCGGCACATGAAACAGATAGGCTCCCGGGTCGCTGGCCTGTTCTATTTCAGAAAGCGTTTGCAAGCGGTTGTCGTGCAGGTTTTTCAAACGAAGCGGGGAATACACGGCATCAAACACGGTCACGGTGACGCGGATCGTGATAAAATCCCCGATCGGCGCCGGATTCGGCATGGCCGGGTCTACCCTGATCTCCCCCACGTATACAGGCGCCGTCCGCCAATCGTCCTTGTCTTCGGATAAAATTTTTCCAGACGCATCGACGCGCGTAATGTTCTCCGGAGAACGACTTGCCTGCTCTGCAAAATCATCCTGCTCCTCCTGCGTATCGCACCCGGCAGACAGGAACATGCCCGCAAGCATCGCAATGCAAAAACCGGCAAAGCATTTTCGGGAAAACATTACCTTGCGCAAAAGGCATCGGATCACATTGGCGGAGCGATCAACGAAAACGATCAGCCACCGCTTGCACGACGGCATGCTCCCAAGGGTCCCGATTCCTTGCATATTCTGTCATAAAAATACGTGTACCCCTTCGCAGCAAGCATGCTCGCCCCATGAAAATATATACGCGCACGGGAGACCGCGGGGATACCGGCCTGTTCGGAGGTAACCGGGTATCCAAAGCACATGTACGCATCGAAGCTTATGGCGCCGTCGACGAAACGAATGCGCTGCTCGGCATGGCGCGGGCCTTCGCCTCGGAACACCCGGCCTGTGAACGTCTCGACAAACTTCTTGCAGCCCTGCAGGACGATCTTTTCGTAGCCGGAAGCGACCTTGCTACACCACTGGACAGCAAAGCCGCTGTACCACGCCTGGCAACCACGCACATAGAGCGGCTCGAACAGGAAATAGACTGCCTGGAAGAAGACCTCCCGCCTCTGGATAATTTCATTCTTCCCGGAGGCGTATCGATCGCATCCATACTCCATGTCGCGCGAACGACCTGTCGCCGGGCCGAACGGCGGGTCGTTGCAGCCGCAGAAAGCGAACCGCTCAATGAAGCCGCCTTGGCCTACCTGAATCGGCTATCTGATTACTTGTTCGTGCTGGCGCGATGGGCAAATAGCACGGCAGGAGGAAAGGAACACCTGTGGAAACCGAAATAATGCTGCTGGCGGTTGCGAAACCGCAGGAAATGCCGTACGTTGATAGAATACGCTGCTTCTCGGAATTCCGTATTTCGTCGATATTCGGCAGTTCCGAACAATACATCCGGCATGCGGCCTCCCACCCGCCCAAAAGGGCCCCCAAAAAGTTTTATACCGCCTAAGCGTGGGGGTGTATAAGGGAATTTAAAGAAAGACGT
>VXPQ01000008.1 GCA_009839485.1 Bacteroidetes bacterium SB0662_bin_6 | reverse complement strand
CCGGTGAACTGCCTGACCACGCGGAAAATCGGGCCTTGTTCAGACCTTCCTTAATGTGATGGATGCCTATGTCCTCGGTGCTATGCCGCCCTATAACGCTTTGTTGGGCGGGAAGATGGTTGCCTGTATCGCCCGCTCACGACAAATTTACGATGAATTTACACGCACCTACGGAAACACGCCCGGCATAATATCTGGCAAAACAAAAAATGCACGCCTCCTCGCCATTACCACTTCCTCATCAATGGGGAGGTCCTCTGTCTACAACCGCCTCAAATTGGGCGGTGTGCGCTACTTTGAACCTATCGGATACACCCGCGGTTGGGGGCATTTCCATATCTCAGATGAACTCTTTCTCGACTTGCGTGAGTACCTGCGTAGTGTCGGACACAAATACGCTGACCAGCATCGTTTTGGCCAAGGTCCCAATTGGCGCCTGCGAACGACTCGTGCCGCACTTACTGCGCTCGGCTTTAGAGATGACATGCTTCGACACGGTATTCGGCGTCAGGTTTTTCTAAGCAATTTTGCTTCGAACGCTTCGTCTATCTTACGCACCGGCAAAGGCCAACCTGACCTCTCGAATCTTCTCACATCACAACAGGTCGCAGATCTAGCGCTTGAACGGTGGATTATTCCCCGTGCCGAGCGGAATCCCAACTACCGCAATTGGAACAAGACCGAAATTCTGCAAATGCTCGGTAACTGCAATAGTAACCCCTCACTGAAAATTGGCCTTCGGTGATCAAACTTGACGAAAGCAATCTGCTCTGATGGATAACACATCTACTGCACTCAAAGCGATTCAGGATAAACTCCTTAGGCACTTCAATTCACTTGCTGCCGTCCGAAGACGTTCTGGATTCCCAATCTTCGCATTGGAACACTGTCTGGACTCTGCAGAACTGAAGCGCATCAATACTTTGCTTCGCGAACACCAAAAAACCAGGCCACCCTTGACAATCTCATACTGGCTAGTATGGGTTGTTTACTCAAGCGAAGCTGGGTACAGATACACCGGCGATGAATACTGGCCCTCATTCGAGAATCAAACTCCTAACTGGCAATATCATGACCGAGTGAAGATCAAGAGTTGGTTTAAGAAATTCCATAGGTCTTTCAACGGCGTGACTCCCTCTGGCCCTTGGGCCGAGCATTTCAGCATTATTGCTTGGCCGATTACGAATGCGCTTCTCCCTATCGATCTCCAGCGTCAGTTTGCGAGACTACTGTACGACCTCCGGTTTCGTCTCGCCACGGCCTCGCTTGATGCGGGCTCAATTGGCCGGCTTCTTGCTGCCCACGCTTCTCATGCCTCATCACGTTTTCAAGCATTTCTTGAGCAGGAAGAACTAACCGGACAGATAGTCGCCGCTTTCCTTAGGGGAGAATCTGCCGACGCCGAAGACCTGATCTATCCCCCGACATTAAATCGAATCATCACTGATCTGGAACGTGTCCGCAGTTCCCGCGTATGGCTGAAGGAAACGAGGCGCGTGGCTTCGGATCGCTTTCAAGGCATCGGGCGCGGATATTTTCGTCCAGCCTATATGCTCCATTCCACGCGCAAAGAGAAGCCAACTCTACCGGACGCGTTACGCTTCGCAGTGCGACCCTACCTCTTCCTTCGTTATGACGGATCTAATCAATGGTCGTTACTTCTTCAATTGAAATCTCTGCGACCGATTGCTGCCGAAAGCACTGAACTGCGCAGGTTTCTCGATCGCACTCGATGCAGATTGATTGGATCCAGTGACTGGGAACCAACCGGATGGCTTCTATCCGGAAATCGTAAGGGTATGCTCAACTCCTGGCCTGACACCAATTCTCCGCTTATCCAATTCGAACAGTCGAATCCACTTATGGATCATCTCCTAGAATCCGAGTTTCGGCTATCGCCAGGTCCTATATGGTTGTTCCGCATTGGCAGCGATGGAATCGCCCGCTATGTAGCATCTAAAAGTATCAGACCAGCCACATGCTACATCGTCGTAACGGCCGACAACTTTCCCAACGAACAAACTGAACTTGCTCCTTGTACATTGGCGTGTTCAGGTATTCACGCCTTCCGACTCTCTGTGCCAAACCACGTTTCAAGTGACACAACAGCGCGCTTCCTAAAAGTTGGTCTTGATGTTACGCGCACGATCCGAGTATGGCCAGCTGGCTTGCCGGGACGAGGCTGGGATGGCGAAGGCAGCTCTGAGTGGTTGAGCACCGAATCTCCTTACTTTGGCATTGATCCGGATCATCAAGTCGATAAGCTTTCCTTTCGCCTCGATGATGAGCCCAAGTGCGTTGTTGCTACCGAGGCCCTAGGCGGCCCCACATTTGTACGATTACCGCCACTCCAAGCAGGCAGCCACTCGCTAACCGTCGAAGCGCTCCGTAGTCCAGACCTTAACAGCACCGTCACAACGCCGCCAGCCAAAGGTTTTTTAAAACTTGAAGTCCGAGACCCAGAGCCGTGGACGCCTGGAATTACTTCACACCCAGGGCTTGTTGTTTCTGCTGATCCGTTCGACGCCAGTCTTGATGTCTTATGGCGTAATGAACTTAACCTCTCAGTGAACGGTCCCGAGGCGTATACTGTGCGAGTTAATGCAAAGCTATATAACTCAGATGGTAGTGAAATTCTTTCCGATGTCGTTGCCACTTCAATGGCTCTGCCTATCACCCCGGAAAAGTGGCACCAAGTATTCGCTAAATTTCTTACAAATGAAAACCGAGCTTGGAAGTATCTTGAAGCTGTAAGTTGCGTTTTGGAGATTAGTGGAGATTCACTTGGCACGTGTTTACTGAAATTTGACCACGAGCCCGCCCCGGAGCTATCGTCAAATCTGGTGTACGGCAAGTTGGTCATGCGGCCTCTCTGC
>VXPQ01000007.1 GCA_009839485.1 Bacteroidetes bacterium SB0662_bin_6 | reverse complement strand
CCCCCCCCCCCCCCCCCGCCCCCCCCCCCCCCCCCCCCCCCCCCCCCCCCCCCCCTGATTTCAGGGCGCGAGGAAAGGCAGGAACACGGACTTGATCCCCGGCTTAGCGCCGGGTGTGCCCCTTGCGGCAGTGCGGACAACGGAGGAAGATAAGCCGAAGTTCTTCGTTGGGAGTTGTACTCTGGAGGCGGGTATCCATGCCGAACTGCACGAGTTCCTTCGCGCAGGGTTATCCGCGAACGGCTCGGTCATCAATGGTTCCATCGAAACATTGAAGGCAGCGGAAAAGGCAGCCTGGCGGAAGCGAATTCGGTGTACAAACAGCCGTGCGAGGGGCATGGGTGGAGGCGCCGCCGGAGTGCGAGGTTGAGCGGTTCGGAATCTCCCGGGCGGATTACGAACCTGGAATGCTGATCAAGGTGCCGGCAGACGATTAACCTCCATTGCGTGAGGCTCCAAGTCTCCCCTTCCCAGGGGTTTCATTCTTTGGGCGCTGTTTCGCTGGAAGAATACGTGGCAATGAGTCTGGAAAAGGGTTGCTGAGCAGTAAGTTTCCATGGGGTTCATTATCCCGAACCTGACGGCCGGAGGAGTTCCATCATGAACAACTTCGCGCTTTCCTCTCGAGGCGCGCTGTTTGTGGGAGAGGTTGACATAGACCTTGGGTGAACGCGATCGCAATCCTTTCCACGCCCTCGCCTTTGGTGGCGTCGGTCTGCCCCGGGAGCGAACTCAGATCCACGGGCTGCTGAATTTCTCCGCGACACATGGTGCGTGTTTCACGCGGTGGCTCGCACCTCTGGGTCAACACGAGCCAACCGGAACGATCACGAATCAGTACGGGTCAAAATCCATTCCTCTCTTGCGCGTCTTCCGCCTTTCTTGGCGCTTGAGTTCGCTAGCGGTCGAATCAAGAGCACTAAGAGAGTGATGTTCTTTTTCCCAGATCTCAACCCGCTCCACGAGCTCATTGAAGCGATCGCCTTCTGGAGTATCGACTTCCGAATCCATCAAGCCTTCGATTTCCTTCATTATTCGAAGGTATTCCGCTCTTGTATTGATTGGCATTGAATTCATTGCTCGACCCTCAGATCGTTTGAGCGTCTATGGAATCGTACTCGGCGTGCGTACCGATGAATCGAATATAGACAACTCGATATGGGTAATTGATCCAAACCACTACGCGAAATCTGTTTCCTCCAATGTTGAATATCGCACGACCGCCCTTGAGTATGCTGGCGGTACTGATCTCCTGTTTCAATTCCGCCGGGCTAGCCCAATCTGCTGCCTTGACGGTTCTGTACCAAGACATAATGGGCTCACGAACATCCGCGCTGCTCCGCTTGGCCTCAATAAACGACTTCAGTGTGGATAGAGCAATTACTCTCACGCAAGAAGGTTAGCACACGCTTGATTTACCCCGTCTTCGCATTGATCTTCCCCCAATCGACCCGTCCATTTGATCTTCCCCGCCTAAGCCGGTCCATACGGGCTGAGGATTTTCCGATTAGCTTGAACGGGGGTGGCCCTCTCTTTATATCGATCATGCATTTTCGAGGAATACGCCCCAACATCAGCAGCAAGAGAGTATTTTTGATCTGCGGCGGGTAGCTAACGCCTCGCCGGGTTCTCTTTCGGACAATGGCGCAGCATCTTTTGGGCCGCTTCCCGGAGTTGCGGCGCGGCCTTGAAGACGGCGGTAATCTGCGTGACCTGGCCGCGCACCTGAACTTGCATGTCCCGGCGCTTCGCCAGAATTTCAAGAACCGTCGGGCCATCGATCCACACACTGAGCAGTTTGCGGACCGCCGAATAATCCGTTCGGTAGCGCTCCAGCGTGTTCCTTTCGGAGTGCCAAACCGGACCCGGCTCGTGGACATCGGCGAAAGTCAATCTCACCGGTACTTTTTCGACATGGTTCCCGGTCAATTCCAGTATCCAGTACATCGGGTTCCACCAGTTGTGCGGTATTTGATCGGGATGATCGGGAATGGCGAGTTCGGCCTGGGCGGGCCGTGCGGGAAAGTGCTCGGTGGCCGGTCCGGCCCGGCAATCGACGCTGAGGAACATTCGCCCTTGATCCGGCCCCATTGCCGGCGTCACGGTTTCTTCAAATCCCGGAACCCGGGCCCGGTACTGTCCGCTCCAGACACCGATGCTGATCCAGCGTCCGTTTCGACTGGTTTCGACGCCCTCTATGACGTTTAGCCCATCGAACGGGCCGGCCTGCGCGGTCGAGAGCAGACTGGCAATCACGGCCATGAGGCACATCAATTGCGTGTAGAGCAGTCTTGGCACGGCTGTCCCCCTGAGGATGCGTCCTCGTTGAGTGCCGCGACGAGACGTTAACTCGCCGCCCGTCCCGGCTTTATGGATTATAAATCATATCTCTTTATGTCATAAACAACCGATAGTATCGACTATTACATAATATATAATACGTTTTTCCGTCCTATACCTCAGGCTCCCATTCCCCCGAGCCGCAGGAGAACAATCATTTTGTTGCGTTGCCAATCACTCAGGCGCACTGTCGCCATTCTTATTGCCTTCCTCCTCTGCGCCGTTGTCGCTTCCGGCTGTTCATCCGGGGGACTGGCCGGCCAGATCGCCTCTGGAGAACTGATCGGCGCAAACCAGGGCGCGAGACTTCAGGTTACCGCTGCCACAACTGCCGTGGGAGCGGAAGGAGGCGAGATCACGGTGGATCTGGCCAACACCGGGGAAGGCGATATGCGCTGGTCCGCTTCCGTGAATGCCGATTGGGCGGAAATCGAGGGCGAGCCTTCGGGCGACGGAAATGCATCCCTCACCCTAGTCTTCGAGGCGAACACGGCGACCAATGAACGCGCCGCGTCCCTGACCATCCGCTCCGGGGACGCTTCCAATTCCCCGCAATCCATACGACTCACGCAGGCGGCGGCAGAACCGGATCCCGAAACCCAGTCCGGCCCGCAACCGCGTTTAAGCGTAAACGCGGATGACTACAGCGTGAGCGCGGGAGGGGAACGCGTGGTGGTGACTGTAGAGAATGAAGGCGGAGGGGACCTGAACTGGTCTGTCTCGCTTCCAGAGAGTGTCTCCTGGGCCCGGCTTGTTGGTAAGCCCGCCAGGAATGGCGCGGGAACGGTGGAGATCGAAGTGGACGCCAACCCCGAGGAGAACGCGCGCTCTTTTGAGCTGGTCGTGTCCGCCGAGGGTGCGATGGCGTCACCGCAAACGCTGCATTTCAGCCAGGAAGCCGGTAGCGCCGTTACCGAGGATCCGCTCGAAATCTCCGCCGACGACTACTCGCTTTCGTCCGAGGGCGGGTCGGTGCAGGTAACTGTGACGGCTGGTGCGGACATGGAGTGGGAAGCCGCCATCGAGGACGGCGCCGACTGGGCGCACTTCTCGGGATCCCCGCACGGAACCGGCAATGCGACGATAACGATCGTCTACGACCCGAACTCGGAACAAGCCCTTCGCTCTTTCGTGCTGACCGTCTCTGCTGTGGATGCGGACGCGTCCGCCCAAACCCGCCATTTCACCCAGGATGCCGCCGGCGCCGATACCGAGAACCTGCTCGAAATCTCCGCCGCCGACTATGAACTTTCGCCCGAGGGCGGGACGGTGGATGTCACGGTAACGACCGGCGCCGACGTGGAGTGGGAAGCCGCCATCGGTGACGGCGCCGACTGGGCGCACTTCTCCGGACGTTCAGACGGAACCGGCAACGGAACGATCGCGATCCGCTACGATCGCAACGAGAATCAGGCCCTACGCTCCTTCGAGCTGACCGTCACAGCCGACAGCGCGGGCGCTTCGCCGAAGACCCTCACGTTCAATCAGGATTCCGTATCGTCTGCGAGCCTTTCGCTTTCGACGGCGACACGCCACATCGGCGCTGAGGGCGAGCAAGTGGCCGCCCACCTCACGTTGTCAAGCAACGAGGGAGCCTCTTGGGCAGCGGAAGTGGATGCCGCATGGACCCGCCTCGGGAGCGCCGAAAACGGCGATGTCGGGCCGGCTCACTTGGGGCCGGCTATGAGCGGCAAGATCGACGGTACGGGCGACGCCGTCATTCGCATAGTTGTCGATCCCAACCCCGGTCCGGAACGGAGCTTCACGCTCACGGTACGTTCGAGCGACGCGATCGCGCCACAGTCCATTATGTTTCGCCAGGCGGGGAAAGGGCAGCCGGAACAGGAGATTCCGCTGCTTCCTCCCCCGCCGGCCGGGTATTCGAACAATTGCCAGCGCCAAACCGAAGGCTTTGAAGAATTCGGTGGCTGGCTGGCGCAGCGGGGCCATTATCAAGCCGATTCGGATTCCAGGGTCTGGCGGCACTTCGGCGAGGCCGAAGGTACGAACGATGGCGTAGTGCGCGCCTTTAGCGATTGCACAAGCGACCGGCGCACGGTCACGACCAATATCCTGGCCGACCCCACACTCACGCAACCGCTCGAGTTCGGCGATCTGCCGGCGGCCGAGAATGCCCGGGTTGTGCTCCTCGACACCGCATTGCAATCCGTCGGCCAGCACCTCGCCGGCGCCAGACACGAGAACCCGGAATATGTCTGGCCTGACACCGGCAGCGGCTGGTATCCCACCTTTACTCAGGACGGCGCCGGGACTAAATTCCTGCATGTGCAGCCACTGGGCGATTGGGGCTACGAAAGCGCCTCCGGCTGGCAATCCCAACTCGCCGACTGGAATACGGACGGTTCCGACATGTCAGCTTGGACCGATACCGCACAGCAGTACGGCTGGCGGCTGCCGGGCATCCACGAGCGGACCAGCGAAGGCCGCCGGATGCTTGCTGATGCGGACACGGCGCTGTGGCTGCTCGTCGGCGGCTACACAGGATCCGGCGGCCACCGGCGCATTCATCCGAATTCCGCCGTTTGCGGTGAGGCCGGCGGGCTATGTCTTTTCGCACCGTGGGCGTACAGCTATGAAGACGGCTACGGCTTCACCCGCACGGTCGAGGGAACGGCCGTGGCGGCCGCCCAGGTCGCAGCGGCGCTCGACAATGTGCTTCTCCTGTGGCCGGATTACGACCTTCTGGAGTTGCGCGACCTGGTGCTCGATTGCGCCGAGGATATGGGCGATGCAGGCCCCGACTCGATGTGGGGCCGAGGCGTGCTTTCGTTCGCTTGCCTGTTTACGCCGCACGGCGACCTGCGCGATCCCAGGACCGGGACGATCCTGTCCGGCGGCATCTACGGTCCCCTGGCGGGTCCTCTTGGCCACGTCGCCGACGCTCCGGCCCTGCTGGGCGCGCCGTTCAACGGGATCGATGGCACCGGCCGGGACTTCGCCTATCCGCTGATGCGGTGGTCGCACCGGGAAAACCATGCACTCTTGGCGGCTACCGGCGCTTCGAGCGGCGCCGCCGATGCCCCACTTCGGGGGTTGGCCGGCTTCGCGGCACGGAGCCGCAGCAGCACGATACTCGAAGATGGCAATTTCAGCGCCCGAATCGCGGCCGCCGGTGATACGCTGGGCGCCGCGGCGCTGTGGCGACCGGGCGGCGTTTTCGCCAGGTCGGGAATGTGGACGTTCCGCGGCGGCCTGGCGCTGCAGCCGGAAGGCGCAGGACCCTTGACCGGAAGCGGCGTCTTCCGGGCACCCTCAATGCTATCGAGCGCGTTCTCGGTAGCGTTTCAGCGCAGCCTCGGCCGCAACCTGTACCTCAATGCGCGGGCGCAGCACTGGATGACCTTGAACGCCGAAACGCGCAGCTTGTGGGAAGACGCGCACTTAAGCGAGTTTCGCGCCAGCGCGTCGCTGAGCTTTCGAATGGGCCGCGCGCGGGCCGTCGTGCAGGCACAGTACGCTGGCGGCTTGCGTGGCCGGCTGAACGTGGCGGAGCAGTCGATCGTTTTGGCCCGGCAAGCCGCCAGGCAGTTGTGGTTCAGGGTCCGCGTTCCGCTGAATTGATGCGTCATGCCAAGGTTCAGCATCATTGTCCCACGCTTTACCAGAAGCGGAGCGTTCGGGCTCAGGGGCACGGGCCTTGAGCAGGTAGGCAAATGACACGGAGAGCTTGGCATCACGCCTCGGCCCCACATCGAACCGGGGCGGATCATTCCGCTGATCCATGCAGCGTGCGATGCGCCCGGCGCCTCCGTCGATCTGGTCGGCGATTCCGGGCTAATGCACTACCTCGCTCGGGACAAGCTGCCGGCATACGCGCCTCGCATTGTTCCATGACTGAAGGATGACGGTGACTTCCTACGGGTCCGCTGGTTCGACGATTTGACGGATGCCAGAGAGAAGTTGCAAGCTTGGCGGCGAGAGTACAACGAGAGTCGGCCTCACCGGTCTCTCGATGAACTCTCGCCCCTGGAATTCAAGGCCCGATGGGCCGAACGAAGGTCAGAAATTTACTAACGATCTGGCTCTGGAAATGGGGCATCTCAAGGGGCCGGCCGGTCTTGTAGATCGAATTTACGTAGCGAAAAAGACTGATGGAAGAACTGTCCGCTAATGAGATCCACAAAGCTAAGTGTTCCATTAAGTACGATTTCTCTCTTAGGCAAGTCATCCAAGCGCAAAGTCTCTTCCCGATTGAGAAGAAACTCCATTGGGACATCTTTCATTGGGAAACCTTGACAGGGCAAAATTACCTTGCGGCGCACGATCCAGGGGCTAATCGGTACCAATCTAACCTGTGCCATCCATGGCCTGACGAACTGCGCCTCAGGATACCGCCTAAGAATTTCTTGCTCAGCCCTTATTATTTCTTCCGACCTACCACTTGCTGAGAGAGACACGACCATCTTTGAACCTGCTAGTGACTTGAACCACAAGAAACTATCATAGAATCGATCTAGCCTTGCGTAATCTATTGTGAGCTGGTTAGAGATCAACACGACTCTACGCCCTTGCATCTCCTTCAGCGCATATACCTCCGTCCAATTTGGCACAGATATCGCCTCGAATTCTCCATGAGTTTGGCTAAACGCTTGGGAAGAATCTGGGGATTGAGAGCAGTAGGCAATCGGCGACTCAGGCCATTCCATCTCATACGTTGTACACGCAGAGACGCTCGCAGCGAGTAGACCTATTACTACGAGCCGGCGCTGCGGGCTCGAATTAATGAACGCTACGGTCTCATTGAAAGCCAAGGATCGAAACTTGTGCACAGTCACTCTTCGAAGAGCACATGCAAGTGCTTGGGGGTACCAACCACAAACTCCACTCTCTCTCTTGCTTCTGATAGCGATACTTTCAAGCTGTTGGAGATCGAGAAACTAGCATTCCACACTGCATTATTTGCAGTCTTGTTCGTGCACCTCTCTATATCCACATATTTGTCGAGGACAAGATTGGTTAATTCGGATTCCTTGTGATTGGCGAAAGGCGATCGCGAGATATAGTCATACAATCGAAGTACGAATTGCGCCAAGTTGCCGTGGGCTTCAATATCGGGCGGCACGTTGATATGTCCAATATCATCTCTTGAGAGCACTGCACTCGCAATTTGTACCATGCTCAAAAATTCCTCGGTATTCGCCCTGTATTCCGGAGACAGGAATGCGGGTTCAGTTGTGATTAAAGCAACTAGATTCTCTTGACTTGCCAGGGCGCAGGTTATAACGACTGCGTACTGCGCCGCCGACTGCTTCACAGCATCGAAAGAGTGGACTCGATGATCGTTAGGTTCCTCAATTGTGTACTGGAGTGCCTGCAACACTATCGGACGCGCTGCTTCAAATTGTTGCAGGGACGAAGGATCTGTACTCAGCATCGCATTAAAGGTGATTTGTGAGTACTGCTCTACAGCGCCTACTTGCAATTGAGTAATTCGAATAACATCGGGAAGCACCAGATGTTCCTGGTTCGCTTCGTCAAAGAGTGATCTTGGTAACGGCATGCTTGGCTCTCATCTTTTGCGGGCAATTGCCCATGTCATGCCTTAGTCATTCGTCAATGAGACAACGGTGACTGTCCAACCATTAATTCCTAGATAGCGGGCTTCTCTAGAGATCGATGCCGGCTAGCGAGGTTCGGTTTGTGAGACGTTGTAATCCGCAAGAAGCTTTGTGTTGCCCGCCGTATACAACGATTTTAATGCTTCCAATCTTGCTGTGTGTATCAAGTTGACATCGTTACACGTGGCGTACGAAGGCACACGAAGATAAAGACTCGTGCTTACCGGTATCGGATCAGACTTTCCATGAATGGTGATCTTCACGTCGATCATTCCGCTGACGTCGACGGTGGAATCACGGCGGGAATAGGAACCGCTCCACCACCAGCCTCTTTTTCCTGCAGCTTTTGCTACGGTCATATCAGGTTTGATATCGCTATGAAAATCGAAAGCATGATTTACAACTAAGTCGACTAGTTTTGAGAACAGTTGCTCAGGCTTGTACTTGGTCGTTATCTTGTCATTCTCATCCCAGACGGTAACATCGATTATTTGTTGGGATCGCATTTTCTCGACAGCGTCATATATCTCAGCTGCGGCGAAGTAATATCCAATTTCGAAGTGCTGACTAATGAAACGGTGGACTCGTTGCAAGTCTGCCCTTATGTGCAAGGCCCAGGGACGGATCGTACCGACATAAAAGTAGACAATCTGTCCATTGATCACCCCTCCGTCGGGTGAGTCCAGCAAGCCTTTGAATCTTCGCACTTCCTCGGCACCAAGAACGACGAACGCGATAGGGACCTGAGCTCCAATGTTTGAGCCCACGAGGTTAGGTACTTCGAGTGCGAAGCCTTTACCATTATCAAGCACGGAAGTGAGCGGCTTCTCGATTCCATGTTCTTCGTACCAGAATTTGATTTTGGCCAGACGATGCTTCTCTTCGGGTTCGAGTCCCTCCATCGACAGCTTGTCGGATACCCAAGGTTTGCGGACAGCCAGTCCTCTTCTAGTCCAATTTGGACCCGTGACCATGACCTATCTATTT
>VXPQ01000006.1 GCA_009839485.1 Bacteroidetes bacterium SB0662_bin_6 | reverse complement strand
ACAATCGCGTCCATGGCGCGAGTCCGATACCTCCTCCATGTATCTGAGGTCAACAACGCACCTGTGAGCCTCAGACCGGCGAAGGTTCTTTCGAGAGAATCAAATGCTTCAACCTCTGCAGACTCTCCCGATCCAGGGCCAGCTCATCCACGCCGGATTCGGGGGCGCGGACGGCAAGTCGCAATTCCGCAAGGGAGTAGAGTTCATCGATCCCCTCCAAATCGTTTCGGGCCAAAAGGTCGGATAAGTGTTGAAAGTCTCGTAAGGTCATTGCTGGATTCGTAAGGTGTCAACGGCGCGCGCGGCTCTTCTTTTTTTCTCTCAAGTCAGATGCATACGGCTGCCCTCGGTCGTCTGACCGAGAGGGCGTAGCCGTAGGCATAGGATATAAGGATACTAGGATATTGTATCCTGTATCCTGTATCCTAGGTATCCGTCTGAAAAAACAGCATCTACGTAGGCGCAAATAGGGTTTTTTCGTTGCTAGCGTTACGGGGTAGACCAAAAACGTTACAGGGTAGACCACAAAACGTTACAGGGTAGACCATAAAACGTTACAGGGTAGACCACATTCCGTCCGTCCCATGAACCCTACTCGAATGGCAGCTGCGGCAGTGAGTACTGCTCGATCAGACGGCTCCGTTGATTATCCGACCATCCACTCCAGGACGGCCCCGGCATTGGCAACGGAAAGGGTTTCAGCCCAAGCATTTTCGCAGGCCCATCAAAAAGGATGAATCCTTTTCCCCGCAGTCTCTCCAGTACAACCCGAGTCCTGTATCTCCACTGACGTTTTGTGCCCTCGCTCGGAGCCTCCGTACCGTACCCCATCCGTACCAGGTCGTCAATCGTCACCTGTGGATACTCATCCCGATCCATTTTCTGAAACACCCGCTTCCCTCCCCCCCGAATGTCAAGCACCTCGCTCCATGCTGCTGACAGATGATAGACCAGCTTCCACCTGATATCTCCCGAGGAACTAGCGAAGGCGTTGAGTTTCGGGCACATCTTGAACCCGCGAGTCGTCGGCGGAAACCAGATGCTAACTTGGAGTATGTCATCCTCGAACACCCGACGCACCGGTTGTTCCCGGATCTGTACCGGCGCATAACCCCGCCAACGCCCTTCGCGGTTTTTGTATTCCACCAGTGGAAGGGTTCGGATATAATCCAGAGCGCCCAGGACTATTTTTGAATGTCGTTCAGGTCTGAACCGTTTGATCCCGGTTGCCTTTTTGAACAACTCCACCACCGGCATGTCATCCACCGTTACGCGAATCTCAGTATCCCAAAGTTCTCGCCTGACCTCCCCCAACATGAGCAAGAGGAATTGCGCGCCCAGACGTGCTTCGTTCGGGTTATGCCACCGATTCAGTCCCAGCATTTCCGGGGGAATCACCGTGAGCATTCGTGACGCTCTCCGCTTCTGCCTGTCGTCCTCCGATTCAATCGCCGTGCTCGGAATGAGCGGGACGGCGTCCGAGGGGTTCGAGACCTGCTTTGCGTAGTGACGCACATACCACAGAACCAGCGCAAAAAATGGGCATAGGTGCGCTTCCGTCTTCCGGTCATCTGGATGCTCCTTCATCCGCTTCAGAACACGCCGGTGCATCACGGTCGGCGTGTGAGGAAAGGGGAAATATTCGCGTGGCATCCCACGCCCGCCATCCATCCCCGAGAGCGCCATGATCCGAACGCTCACCAAAAACGAGTCCTTTGGCGCGCCTCTCTTTTCGTCATAGATGCAGATCCGCTCTTCGATGCTTCCCTCATAGCCGCTCCGATCAAATCGACGTGCGCACGCATCCACCTGCCCCAGACAGAGATTCCATCCCTCATCTTTGTGGCGCATCGGGTCCGTCATTTTCTCGTTGACGGCCTTTCCAAGATCCATCCAGGAAGGACACAGAACATCGCCGATCGAAACCTGAACCGTCTTATGTGCACACACGCGCTCCCAATACCCTTTCACGATCAGGTCACAGATCTGACGATCCAGCATCATCCAATCCGATCCCGTGACCTCACTGCTCTCCAGCTCTTGGAGTTGCCTAAGTATTTCTTCTCTGTGTCCTTGGATCTCACTCATTAGAACGGCAGCTCTTCGTCATCTATCGGCTGCGATGGGGCCTTCGGTGGCCGCGCCGCCGTTTGTCCGTTGGTTGGTTCACTGTCCGCCCCTCCATAGGAGTGGGGGTAAATCACCAACCCCGAGCCTGCATCCGGCCCCCACCACAGCTTCAGGTCTGGCTTCCGCCTCGCGTGGTTGCCCTTCTCAAGTCGGAGCGTCAGACTATTCAGATAGATCACCCTCCCGTCTGGATCCTTGGCAGGTACCCACTCGCCCGCCTTATTTTTTCTCATCTTGACATCCCGCATCAAGGTCATCGCCGCACGCGAACCATTCTGCCAGTCGGCCGATCCAGCCGACGCAAAACTCCGGGCCGTTGACGTCCCGCCTTTGGGCAAGTGACCGACCATCAGAATGGCTGCCCCCGTGTCCTCCGCCAGGCGTTGCAAAAACCGGATAAATGCTCGGACGGCCACACTGTCCGAGATATTCCCTGAGAAAGCTGCAACGATCGGGTCGATCACGACCAGACGGGGGACGATCGTTTTGACCGCATCCTCAAAGATCCGGCCCGCCTCCGTGATCCGCAGCTGTGTGTCCCTGTGCTTTCCCGCAAGCGGTGCAAACAGCGGGGATGTACCCCGCAGCACGCAGACGTTATCCCGGACTTTCTCCAGCACAGCATCATCCTGCCCCTCGATAAACTTTCTGAATACACGGGAATACATGGTATCAAGCGTGTCTTCAAATCCGGCATACAATACCCTTCCCTCCTGCATCACCTCCGGGGGCCTCGTTCCCAGCTCCGTTTGATGTGTCCCCTCCAACACATCAAACCATCTGACCTCTCCCAGGGCGATCCTCATGCACAGCCACAGCGACGCAAAACTCTTCCCAACCTCTCCATGCCCACCTAACAGACTGACCATCCCCGAAGGGATCCATCCATCCACCACCCAATCGACCGGCGCATGCACCCCATCCATCAGACTCGATACATGAGCGTGGTGGTGCGGCCTAGCCGGCATAATGAAACGTCCTCGGATCTCGGCATCCAGCTGAGAACCTTCAAGGTCTGTGACCGTGTCCCAAACCACGGCTCGGTAATCGCGCATCAGTCTCCCGGTCTCTTTGGACAGCCTCAGATCCTGCACATCTGCCCACGCCGATTTGATGGCTCGGATCAGCGCATCGTAGTCCGGTGCTTCCTGTGACTTTGCTGCCCATGCCGATTTGAGTGCATCATCGAGTGGCCCCAAGCGCTCCCGCTCGCCCGCCGGGACATTCTGCGCAATGTCCAGCTCCGCATCCAGCGCGTACTTGAGCGCAGCCTCAACCGTCTTCCTCGCCTTATCCATATCCACACCGGGCCCGGGGTTATCCGGCAGCAGCAGATCCGTGTATTGCCCAGGATCCAACCCGGCACCCCGGATCCTCCGCAGGATGCTGCCTGCCTCGCTGATTAGCGTTGTGTGGCGTTCGCCCCTCTTATCCTGCAGGGCCTGGTGCAGCCGAAGGATCTGCACCTGTATCGTTGCAGGAAGATCACTTGACCGGAGGGGGTCCGCTTCTTTGCGCAGAGCCGATGCCGGCGCAGCCCTCCCCGTTTTTGTGCCTGGAATGGGTAGGCCCAGGTGCGCCCTGAGCGCGTTGGCCGGCACCGGTTGATCGCATTGATGGAGTCGCCTGCACATGTCGACAAACCCTTCCGGGTCCCAGCAGATCAAATAGTTCTCACTCCCGCGGGTCTGACCAGAGCCACCACCGAAACTATAGTCCTTGGACTCAAACACATCGGTATCCACGGCGAACCACACATGCCACCCGTCCGGGCGTCGGGAAGGTGTGATGTACGTGGCGTAAGGGTACAGGTCTGCCAGCTGATCCGCCACGGCTCTCCCACCATAATCAACATCCACCCCCACCAGTCGCATCGATGACGGGAACACTGCCAAGAGCGCGGCCCGCTCGTAGGCTCGGTCGGACATGGGTTTGAAGGTCGGCTTCCCCCTCCCCGTCCAGCCGTCCGCAGCGTTTTCCGGGTCCCGCCAGTCGACCGGTTTTTTGTTTCCCAAGCAAGCTACGAACTGGACATGCGGAAAGTACTCTTCCCGCACCTCATCGATCTGCTCGCGCGTGAGTTTCCGGGGCAGTGCAGTATTAAAGGCCTCGGCCAGCTGCCTTTCGTGTTCGGGTTTCGGTGTATCTGGGATCATGTGCTATCCGGCTGCGATCCGGGGATGGTTCTTAGAATTTAAGCCACGGGCGAGCAAAATCCAAAACGTCCAAAAAGATGAACGCCCATGATCGTGGCATGGGCGTTCAAACGGGAAACACGTGATCGCAGCACGAATTCCCAACGTCAACCGGGCAACAGGTACCCAGCACATGAGTATTGCAAAGATACGGCACGGGGATCAGATTTTCCCAGGATGAGCGTGGCCCTGACCAAATGAATCCGTAAATCCATATTTTGACGTCCAGAATAGGGCATAGAATCAACAACCGTGATGTCTCTGGTATGTTAGTATTCATTTTCCACACACGGCGAGAATCGCAATTAAACGCCCTTTGTGGCGATCGTTGGAGTTATGGCCTCTGAGACCACCGAGAAACCACCGGAAAACGCTCCGCATGGGGTCAAAATGGACGGCACGCCCAAAAAGGGAGTGGGGGGCCGTGCTCCCAAATTGACGGATAACGTGATTGCTGCTGCCTCCACACTGATTGCAGAATCGCACTACCATCCACGCGTTGCCCTCGTCACAGCGTATCGCCGACTGCATCCGACCGAGGAACCCGTCAAAACCAACACGGCCCGAAAGTGGTTGCTGCGTGCTGAAAACCCAAAAGCGCGTGGCGTTTATGGGCGTTTATCCCGTGCTGTGAGCGAGTCCCAGGATCTTTCCAGTGCAGTTTTATTTGATGAACTGGCCAAGGGCCGACCGGATAAAGTCCGCAAGTTCACCCGCGAGGGCGTGGATCCGCAGACCGGCAAAACGGTCACGGTCTTCCATGAGGTCAAGGAATTTGGGCGCAAGCCCATGAGTGAGCAAGCGATCCTTCGATTGCTTGCCAATCGATTCCCTGATGAATGGAGTGACCGAAAACATCTGGATGCGAGGATAAAAACAAATCCAGAGACCCCCCGCACGGTAGTGACGTGGCCCGCGGCCACCGATCCCGGCATTCAGAACCTTCTAAACGGCTTGCAGGAAAACGGGGAGCCGTTTCCGGAGACATCCGAGTCGATGCAGTTGAATCCGTCCGAGGATGAATCCAGCGAG
>VXPQ01000005.1 GCA_009839485.1 Bacteroidetes bacterium SB0662_bin_6 | reverse complement strand
ACAGCCGCAGGCCGACGAATCGGCGCGACCACTGGCTCGAGTTGACGAAGAAGTCTTTGGTCGTGTCGCTCCTGGGCATGTAGCTGGCGTCAACCCGGAAGACCTGAGCGGCGACATCCGGTCTGGAGGTCAGGAACATCCCGGCTCCCATGGTCGCTGCAAACCACTTGTGGGCGTCGATCGTGATCGAGTCCGCCTGCTCGATGCCCTTGAGAGCACCGCCGGTATCGCTGGCAATCAGCGCACCACCCCATGCCGCGTCGACGTGGAACCACATGCCGTGCTCCCTGGCCAGTTCGCCGCAACGGGTCAACGGATCGACCATGCCCGCGTTGGTGGTACCCGCCGTCGCCGCGATCATGACAGGCATGCGGCCGCTGGAGATGTCAGTTGCAATCGCTTCGGCCAAGGCATCGGGGTCCATGCGTCCTCGCCCGTCGGTCTGGATCAGCCGGACCGCGTTGCGCCCGATGCCCCCGGCGTGAGCGATCTTCAGCCATGCCAGATGACTCTCCTCCGACACATAGAGGCGCGGCGGACGGGCGAATGCCTGCAAGCCGTCATCGCCATACGCCGGACATGCTGCCTGAAGAGCGCAGAGCATTGCCGTGAGGTTCGCTTCCGATCCACCGCTAGTGAAGTGCCCGCCCGACCCATCCGGCATGCCGGCCCTGCGCGCCACTTCCCGGATCACGTGCAGCTCGATCTCCACGGCCGCCGGCGCATGCGAGTGCACGCAGACCTGAGGGTTGAACGCGGAGGCGATCCGATCGGCGCACTCGGAAGCGAACGTCGGCGCAGGGTTGAACAGGCCAAGATAGCCCGGATGCGTTACCTGTACCGTGCCGGTCTCTAGCCCGTCGATCACCCATTCCGTCAAGCCCGCCAACTCTCTGGGCCGGTCGAATCTCATGTTTCGCAGCTCCCGCAGCCATTCGCCGGACGGACCAGCGGGTACTACGTCGCGCGACGGCATGAGACGCCGCGACGCCCCGAGGCGTTCAGTGAGCGCGTGGTCCGCCGCCGTCAGGGAATCATGGTCGGGAAACAGCGAATAGTGCGGATCGGTCATGGGACGGCTTGGCCGCTGGCAGATTGCCGACTCGCCTCCCACGCCAGCATACAGCGTTTCCGCGTGGCGCCCCCGGCGTAGTTGCCCGTGATCCCGCCCGCGCGGATCACGCGATGGCACGGAATGAGGAAGGCGATCGGGTTGCTGCCAACCGCGCTCCCCGTCGCCCGAGCCGCCTTCGCGCTGCAGACCTCTTCTGCCAGGCGACCGTAAGTGACGACGCGCCCCGGAGGCACCCGCAACAAGGCGCGCCAGACGGCCAGTTGGAAGTTGGTCCCGCGCACATGGACGGTCAGCGGGGGACTCTCGGCTCCGAAGGGCGCCGAGAAGATGGACCGCGCCAGTGCTGTTGCCGTCGATTCGTCGCCTTCCAGCGATGCCCGCCCCCAGGCCCGGCAAAGAGCCTCCTTCTCGGCGGAAACATCCCCGTCGGCCACAAACCCGACCCGGCAGACACCGCGCTCGGTCCAAGCGACGAAGACAGGCCCAAACGGTGATTCCCCGGTGCCGAAGCGGATCGTCAGCCCCGCACCCCTGCTCCGATACTCGCCCGGCGTGACGGCCTCCACGGTTACGAAGTGATCGTGCAGCCTGCCCGGGCCAGAGAGCCCGCTACCATGGGCCGTCGCGAGCACGGACTCTGAGCTGTCGAGTAGCTTCTTCGCGTGCTGAACGGTAAGGAATTCGAGAAAGCGCTTTGGCGTGACGCCGGCCCAGCGCGAGAACAGCCGATGCAGATGGCTTTGGCTCAGACCGATGTGCGCTGCCAATTCCGCGAGTTCCGGCTGGCGCTCGCGATGCCTGGCCAGATAGCGGATGGCAGCCTCGATTCGATCATAGTCGGTCGTGTACATGCGGGACTCCGGAGAATGATTATCGACGGAAACTTTAGGGAATGTAAACACTCCTGATACTGACATCGACCCGATCCTTGCTATGCGGGGCTGGGCCGTCTGTAAAACGACAGCAAACGGGCACTAAAACAAGACCGGTAATCCCCGCTGCGGTTACGCTTCATCCGGCGCGAGCGAAGCAAGGTATCACGTGGGCTAACGCCTTTCGATGCTCATAACCCGCCCGCCCACACGGAAACCCCGGGAATATCCCGCGTATTTATCCACATGGCTTGAAGACGACGCTCCCGATGCGTTCCTTCGAATCGGGGCCGGGACACAGCAAACATATTATGTGTGATTTCAACCACCTGCATTGCCATACCAGGTTCTCGTTACTCGACGGGGCCGCGAACATCAAGATCCTCGCCCAAAAAGCGAAGGAACTGGGCATGGCGGGCGTAGCCATTACCGATCACGGTAATCTCTACGGGGTCCCGGAGTTCTACGAAAAAGTCAAGGAAGCCGGCGTAAAGCCCATCATCGGGTGCGAGTTCTACCTTGCGCCCTCCGGTATGCAGGACAAGACCGACCGGACTCGCTACCATCAGGTGCTGCTTGCGAAGAACAAGGAAGGCTACCGGAATCTGATCAAACTCTCGTCCCTTTCCTTTACGGACGGCCATTATTACAAGCCGCGTATCGACAAGGAAACACTGCGCGCGCACAGCGGAGGGCTCATTGCCACGACCTGCTGCCTTCAGGGGGAGGTCCCGCATGCCATTCTCGCACACGGCGAAGAAAAGGCGCGCGCAGTGTTCGAGGAATGGCTCGATATTTTCGGGGAGGATTATTACATCGAGATTCAGGATCACGGCCTCGAGAAGCAAAAACGGTGCAATGCCGTCCTCTTGCGCTGGGCAAAGGAATATGGCGTGTCCGCCGTGGCCACGAACGACGTACACTATATCGAGCAGAAAGACGCCGAAGCGCAGGATGTACTCCTGTGTCTCCAGACGCGAAAAGACTTTCTCGATCCCGACCGGCTGCGCTTCGAGAACGACCAGTTCTTTTTCAAGTCCGCCGAAGAAATGCGGGCGGCGCTCAAAGATCTCGACCCGATCACGCGCGATGCGGCGCTCGACACCACGCGCGAGATCGTGGACAAGTGTACGGTGGAGCTTCCGAAGATCGAGATGCTCATGCCGAACTATCCCATCCCCGAGAAATTCGGCGGCGACATGGATGCCTGCCTGCGCAGCATGGTCATGGAGCGGGCCAGGGAGCGGTACCCGGAAATAAGCCAGGATATCGCCGAGCGGCTCGATCATGAACTCGGGATCATCCGGGACATGGGCTATGCGGGCTACTTCCTTATCGTGCAGGATATCACGACCGCCGCCCGACAACTCGGGGTGCACGTAGGACCGGGCCGGGGATCGGCGGCGGGAAGCGCTGTGGCGTATTCCCTCGGCATTACGAACATCGACCCCTTCAAGTACGACCTCATCTTCGAGCGTTTTCTGAATCCGGAACGTATCTCCATGCCGGACATCGACATCGATTTTGACGACCGGGGGCGATCGAAAGTGCTCGATTATATTGTGGATAAATACGGTCGTGAGAATGTGTGTCAGATCGTCACCTTCGGAACCATGGGCGCGCGCTCGGTAATCCGGGATGTTGCCCGCGTCCTCAATATCCCCCTGAACGAGGCCGACCGCATTGCGAAAATGATCCCGGAAGCGGTGGGGATGACGCTCGAAAAAGCCTGCAAGGAGGCCCCGGATTTTCGGGCGCTCAAACAACACGAGGATCCCAATATCCGCAACCTGATGCATTATGCGGAGGTGCTGGAAGGTTCGCCCCGCCATACCGGCGTGCATGCCGCCGGCGTCATCATCGCACCCAAGGATGTAAGCAAGTACGTACCTGTAGCGGTATCCCGCAGTCAAAAGGAAGAAGTCGTCACGACGCAGTACGACGGCAACAAGGTCGAGCATTTCGGACTCCTGAAAATGGACATCCTGGGCCTCAAAACGCTCACCATTCTCAACGACGCGCTGCAAATCATCGAGGAAGAATACGGCGAACGTATCCGGCTGGAGGATATTCCGCTGGACGATCCGAACACCTTCGAACTGTTCCAGCGAGGCGACACGGCCGCCATCTTCCAGTTCGAATCCTCCGGCATGAGAGAATGGCTGCGCAGCCTGAAGCCGACCCGGCTGGAGGATATCATTGCGATGAACGCCCTCTATCGGCCAGGCCCGATGGACCTCATTCCAAGTTTCATTGCACGTAAACACGGCAGGGAAACCATCGAGTATCCGCACGAGATGCTCGAGCCCGTCCTGAAGCCCACCTACGGGCTGCCCGTATATCAGGAACAGGTGATGCAGATAGCGCAGGTCATGGGCGGGTATTCGCTCGGCGGCGCAGATATCCTGCGGCGCGCCATGGGCAAAAAGAAGAAGGCGGAGATGGACAAGCAGCGCAGCATTTTTGTAAAGGGCGCGGTGGCGCGGGATGTTGCGGAAAAAACCGCCCACGAGGTGTTCGATATGATGGCGAAATTTGCAGGCTATGGTTTCAACAAAAGCCATAGTGCGGCCTATTCCGTCCTGGCCTGTCAGGCCGCCTGGATCAAGGCGCATTATCCCGACGCTTTCATGGCCGCCACCATGACCAACGAGCAGAACGACACGAAAAAGCTGTCGGGTATGCTGCAGGAAGCCAAACACATGAGCCTGGATATCCTGCCCCCGTCCATCCACCGCAGCCGCAAACATTTTACCGTGTCCGGGGGCAGCATCTGCTTTGGGCTCGGAGCCATCAAGGGGGTGGGCTCCGCTGCCGTCGACCATATCGTCGAGATGCGCGAGGAGCATGGCCCCTTTCGGGATTTCTTCGGGATGGTACGGGAACTGGACCCGCATATCGTGAACAAAAAGGCGCTGGAGAGCCTCGTGCGGGCCGGCGCCCTTGACGAGCTTGAAGGACATCGCGCCCAACTGTTCGAAGCGATCGACCTTGCTGTCCGGTATGCGAAACAGGTGCATGGAGACCGCGCGGCCGGGCAAAGCAACCTGTTCGGAACGGACACCGGAAACGAAACCCAGACCCCGCCTCTTCCCGATGCGGATCGATGGAAACGTTTTCGTATTCTGAAGGAAGAGCGGGAATTGCTGGGGTTCTATGTATCCGGGCATCCGCTCGAAGAATACGCACCGGAAGCACGAGCTTTTGCGACCGCAAGCCTGGGCCGCATCAGCGAGGAAGACCTGGAACACAACAGCAAGCGCGATCATGCCGGACGAAACGGCTTCGCGCGCCACAGCGCCCGGCGGCATACGTTCTTCGGTATTGTCACCAGCGTGCAACGGCGCACGAACAAGTCCGGCAAACCGATCGGATTCGCGGCCATCGAGGACTTTACCGGACAGGGCGAAGTCGTATGCTTTGCCGATGTCTATGACAAAGCGCAGAATTATCTGAACCCCGATGAAATCGTGATGGTCACCGGCGAACCCGAACTCCGGGGAGGCAAGGTAAAGATCATTGCCCGCGACGTGCTGCCCATGTGGAAAGTGCGCGCCACGATGGTACAGGCCATCGTGCTGCGCATCGACAGCGACCGTGTGCAGCAGGAAACCATCGGTGCCTTGCGGGAACTATGCGAGCAGAATCGCGGAAAGTGCGGGTTGTATTTTGACATACGGGCCGACGACCTCCCAGAGAGGACAACGCGTATACACAGCCGCTCATACGTGGTCGATCCCACTCCCGAACTGATGAATGGCATGGCGCGGCTCATAGGCCGCGCCAACGTGGCAGTGGAAGGTCGAAACGGGCATGCAAGAACATGATTCGCATTGGAATTACCACATCATTTGAGCACGGTGAACAGCAGCTGCGACACGACTACGTACGTGCCGTGGAAGATGCGGGGGGTGTTCCTCTGATTGCACCCATGGGCGGGAAGCACACCATGCATTCTTTCGCAAACCTTCTTGACGGTTTGATCGTCACCGGAGGCCCTGCCATTACGGAGGAAATGATCGGGGAACTGCCCGGCGATATAGAAGAACCGGACCCGGTGCGCGCCTCTTCCGACATCCTGCTTCTCCGCGCTTGCCTGAGCATGCGCCGCCCTGTTCTCGGCATCTGTTACGGGATGCAACTGCTCAATGCCTTGTATGGGGGCAGCATATACGCCGATGTGCAACGGGATATGGCGGATTGCCTCGTCCACAGTGACAAACGGGGGGCAAGCGACCATACCATCGAACTGGGGAAAGACTCGCACCTGCGCGACATACTGGGCGTGCGAAATCTCCTGGTCAACACCCGCCACATTCAGGCCGTCGCTCGCGTGGCGCCCTTTTTCCGCATAGCGGCCCGCGCGCCCGATGGGGTTGTAGAGGCCATTGAAAACGAGGATGCCACCATCCTCGGCGTACAATTTCACGCGGAAAGAATGGGAGAAATCATGCAACCTCTCTTCAAACACTTCGTAGGGCAGGCCGACCTTGCCAAACAAAAACGGAAAGATCCGATTCATGCCGCGTAACCTGTTTCGTTCCGGTTTACTCCGAGCCTCCATAGGAGCGACCGCTGCCATTTTGCTCCTGCTTCTTGTTTCGGGCAGGCTCACAGGGCGCACTCTGCATTTCATAGACATACGCGGGGAAACGGATGAGAACAGTTTTACCCTCGAACAACTCGACACACACCCGGATATAGTTTTTCCTTCCTGGTTCAGTGACCCGCTGGCCGAAGAAGATGCCGCAGCACATGAAGCGTTCATCCGCAATCGGCTTGTTCGCGATTTTCGGGACTTCCTTGCCCTGTATGTCCAGCGTCAGGGGAAAGACGACAACTTCACGTTGCGCGTAGTGGACAACCGGACCGACGAACTACTCGAAATCCACGAACTGAACCGCGAAGATTGGGAAAACCGTACGCCGGACGCTCCCTGGGACTGGGCGCTCGTCGACGAACAACGACGGCGGCAAACGCGGGCACTCGTTGACAAATACGTGGGCCAGGGCATACCACGCAGAGCTGTCACTGTAAAATGGGGGCGCAGGAACCAGGTGCTCGAAGCCCGTATGCGGGAACTGGGATATATAGAATACGAGGTTCGTCTGGCAAACTTCCTCGGTTTGAGCCTGCTGGCCACCGAAACGGGCACCGTGGAGACCTTCAACCGGGATGATCTCGTGTCCGCGGCAGGCGCGCGAGGCCGCTACCAGATCATGCCCTTTCTGCTGCGCCTGAACGATATCCACCGGTACCGTCTCCGCACCACGGCAGGCAATACGATCCGGGTGTACGAAGAACGGCACCCATTCCTGACCATGGAAACTGCGTTCACGACTATTGCAGGCTATCGCAACGCCGTCGGACACGAAATACCCGGGCTATCGGCCTATCACTCAGGTCCTGGTAACATCTTCATGCTATACCGCACCTTTCTTGAGAAAGGCGGGGATTTCCACACACGAGAGTCCACTGTCATGGACGCATACATATGGGCCATCACCGACGGGTTCGACCAACTGTCATCCAGCAGCTTCCGGACGCACTCGCGAGGCTATGTGGCATCCGCCTACGGTTCTCTGCGCGCCACAGAATCCCTTCCTGTAGAGAAAGCCGCCACCCTGCAGGTGGAACGCGTACAGCTTCGCGATGGAGAACGCATCAACCTGAGCCGCCTGCTGGAACTCCTTCCTCCCGGCGCGGATCTTACGGAAACAAACGCCTACGACCGCTTCCGCGAACATAACCCGCACTTTCTGCTGCCGGAACGCCCCGGGAGCCAACCGGGCGTACCGCCCGCGGGCGATGTGCAACTCGCTTCCCACTCCGGACAAACCCCTGTGCGCTTCTTTCTGCCGGCGGGCTCGATCAAAGCCCTGTTTGCGTCGGGTTTCGACGGCATCGATCCGGAAAAAACCTTCCATTTCGGGCAGGATACATATAGCGGAGCGCCCTGGTCCTACAGTGTATCCGACTCGTCCGGCGCATTTCCACGCACCGTCTGGGATCGGCAGTACGACGAACTGGTGCAGGAAATCGCCCGATTCGGCTTTACGAACGAAAACAGGGAACGCCTTGCGGCCCTTACCGAACGTTTCGAAGCGCTGGCCAGGGAAGAGCCTTCGTTCTACCGAGACATACAATTGAAAATCATCCGAACGCACCACCGCCTGTGGCATTCGGACGTGTTCGACCGGCTTGCCGCCGTGGTGCGTGCAACCGGCATATCCGAAGAAGCGGAATCGGAGTGACAGACGCACAGCGTTGGGTATCAACTGAAAAGGGACCTATGAACCGCTTCCCGGAATTACAGGAATTGCTGAATAGCCTCGAGAGCGACTTTGCCAAGTTCTATGAGAAAGGCAACAAGACCGCGGGGATACGAACGCGCAAGGGACTGCAGGCGCTGAGGCGTCTGGCGCAGGATATCCGCATGGATATTCTGGAACGCAAAGGCCGCAGATAATTAGGGTCTGTTACCACTATGCAGCAATGCTCTGTTCCGTCAGGCACGGCGTCAATCAAGG
>VXPQ01000004.1 GCA_009839485.1 Bacteroidetes bacterium SB0662_bin_6 | reverse complement strand
TCGATGGCGCGCCCCTTCCGCCGCTCGCGCATTCCCTCGGGGGTGAGCTGCTCGCGGGTTTCGAATCCCGCGAACCGGCCCCCCTCGGTGAACCGTTCGGCCAGGACCGCGCCCCATCCGCTCGCGCCGTGATTCGCTTTCACGCATTCCAGGACTCGGAGCGCCGAATCTACCGGATCGCGGGTCAGGGTCAGGCAGCCTCGGGCGGAGTCATACCAGGCGGCGGACCCCGCCACCGCGCCGGGGCCTGGGCCTTCCCCCTGCCGGGCCTCCGCTCGCGCCTGCTTTGTGGAGTGGGCGACTGCCAGGATTCCGAATTCCCCGGCCTCCGCCTCCGCGATCATGGCGCGCATGAAGGCGCGGACGGGTCCGGCCTCCGATGTGGAGGCCCCGGCCAGGGCCACGCTCACGGGATCTACCACGACCAGGGCGGGGGCCGCCTTGCGGATCTGCTCGAACGTGCTGGCCCATGCTGGCGCGGGCCGGGCGACTCCCCGCTGCTCGGGGTCGGCCTCGAAGAGCGGGTCCGGGTCCGCGACGATCCGCACCGTGTCGAAGGGTCTCCCGCCTTCGGCCTCCGCGATCCAGGCGAGCCGGCGGGCCATGCGGGCCGCCGAATCCTCGAAGGCCACCAGGACGGCCCCGCCCGGCTTCACGCGGAGCGCCCCGGCAGCGCCGCAGTTCTCGCCGTTTTCGCGGGCCAGGGCGGCGGCGTGGGCCAGCGCCAGGGTGAGGGTGCTTTTCCCGGTCCCGCCCTCGGCGGCCAGGATCGCAACCTCTCCAACGGACAGGACCGCATCCGGGATCCGCTCGCCCTGGGGCGTAGCGGGTTCGCGCCAGATAACCGGCTCCGGGATCGGATCGGCCAGGTGTTCGGTGAGCGCCCGGAGCCGGACCGGCTCGAAGAGCGCCCGCGCCGCCTCCGGGGATTCGGCCTCCGCGATAGCGGCGTAGTACGCCAGGTCTGCCGCCGCGTATCCGGGCGGCGGAGGCTTCGGGCGGCGAAGGTTGCGGAGACCATCCAGGAAGTCCGCGTCCGCGTCCAGGGAACGCCGCCCGTCGGTGTGTTCCGGCCCGGCGAAGAGCTGGGGGTCCGCCTGCCAGGCGCGGAGCTTCGCTACCACGCTCCGGGCCAGCTCGCGGGGGTCTTCCCGCGCCCTCATGTGCTCAGGGGTGGGGGTAGGGTCTAGAATTCGGCTCATGCCGTGAACCTCCTCGCGTTTCAGGATTCGCGGAGTAGTCGGCCCTCGCCGCTTTGTCTTCGTTCGCGGCGGGGGGCGGCGTCAAGGTATCAGGGGGCGCGTCCTTGTTGGCAGGCGCACCGGGCGGCCCCGAGTACCGCCGCCCGGCGCGAACAGACACGCGCCCAATTGGGCGGGAGCGGCGGAGCCGTTGCGGCTCTTGACGCCGACAGCTCGCCGACGTCGCGCGATCGCGCGTCCGCTCGAACGGGACAGGCTCCGTACCGATTCGGTACGGCAGACCGCCCGGAATTCGCCGCCACCGGGTTACGGCGGAATCCGCCCTAACCCTGTCGGGCAGAGTCGCTATCCGGTGGCGGACAGGCTCACGGTTCCCTGGAGGTTTTCGGCTCATCGGTGCCTTGGGCCTCCGGTTCTCGCGGGCCGAAAAGTCATCAGGCGGGAGTGGCGAGCAGGCGGACGCGCCCCTCGTCGTCATTCTCGGGGTGGACGGGGTGGCCGTCCTCGATCTTGTTCGCGGTCGTTCCGAATCCGGTGGAGGCGCTGGCCCCTACGGCCACGATGGCCCCGCCGCTCTCAGAGGTCGGCTGGATCAGGACTACGCCTACCGGCAAGCCGGAAATCTGGGCCTCCGCTCCGGGGGTCAGGTCTTGAATGATGGTCGCCATGTTCGCCCTCCTTTCAGGCGTCGAGTGATGCGGACCGGGCCTTCCGGTTCCGTCTGTTCTCGCTATCGAGTGCGTGCTTTCGGGTCCGGGCGCAGCTCGCGCACCGCTTCCGGCTCGGCGGCGTCCCTTCCAGGTCCGCCAGGCAGTCGGGACAGCGCCGCTCGGTGTCGCAGAACGGCCCATCGTCCAGGGGCCGGAAGAGCCGGAGCGCGGTCCGGGGGTGGTAGTTCGCTTTCGCTACGGAGAGCGTGAATCCCCCCTCGGTTGCGCGCCGGAGATAGAGCAGGGCGCGGGCGGCGGCGAACCACTGGATGGATCCACTGGCGGCGTCGAATTCCGGGTCTTCTCCGGCAGCGGCCCGCTTCGCGGGGTGATGGACGATTACCAGGCCCGCACCGCGGGCGGCGGCCTCCGCCGCGGCGGACTCTACGAAGGCCCGGACGTTCGCGGCGGAGTTGTCATCCGCCGCGAAGGCGGAGAGCGCCGGGTCGAGAATCACGATTCCCCCGGCCTCCATCCCGAGCGCCTTCCGTCCGTCCGCGAGCGCGGACCCGGCCTCTGTCCAGAATGAGCGCCAGAACCGGGACGGGCCGCTCACGTCGCCGCTGCCGGACGTGAAGAGCGGGCGGCCCCGCATCTCGGCGATTGCCAGGGCCGGACTCTCCGGGCGGCGGAGCGCCGCCAGGCGTTCCCGGAGCCGGGTCCGGCTCTCCTCGTACGAGGCGATCACTACCGGGCCGCGCCGGAGGGTGACGCCCAGCTCTTCCGTCCACTCCCCCGGCCCCGGCGCGGCCGCCGCCGCCGCGAGCTGTAGCAGCAGCGAGCTTTTGCCCGTGCCAGGCGGCCCGGACAGGATCGCCGGTTCCCGGACCGCGAGCAGCGATCCGGCGCGGCCCATGCGGAGGATCGGATCGGGCGGGGTGCCATCCTCCGGGATCAGCGGGCCGATCCGGAATTCCCCGAGTGCTTGGCGGAGGGTGGATCGCCGCTCGTATTCGGAGAGTTCCAGATCGTCCGGCAGTGTCCCGGCGACGTGCGCCGCTCCGAACCAGGACGGCGAGCCCGCCGCCCGGTAGAGCTGAGAGCGCCGGGCCTCTTCCAAGCGGCGCGGCCCCTGCCCGAAGAGCAGGTCCGCCAGCTCATCCTCGAGAGTGCGGATCGCTCGCCGGATCGCCTGGACATCGGACAGTCGCCCCTCCTGGAAGGCCCGGTCCAGGACGTTGTGCTTCCGGTGGAGCCGCTCCGCCAAATCCTTCATCGGATCGGGCCTCCCGCCCTCCGGCGCCGGGGGGTCCGGCGCGGGCAGCGGTTCCAGGATCGCGGGAGCTGTCACGCGCCGGGGGCCTCTTCGCTCGGCTCGGCGAATTCCCGCCGCACGGCATTGACCCGCATGACGTTGCCCTCCTGCCGGTTGTATTCATCGTGCCGGGCTTCCAAGTGCGTCAGCTCGCCCCGGAGTCTCTGGGCCTCCCGCTCGGCGGCGTGGAGTTCATCGCTCAGCCGCTCGAAGTCCGCATTGATTGACGCTGCCGCCCGGTCGTAGAGAGTGCGGGCCTTCTCCGCCGCCGCCTCGGCCTTCGGCAGGGTCTCCCGCTCGATGGCGTCGGCCTTCCGGTGGGCCTCTTCCAGCTCGGCCTGCTTCGCCTCCATCGCCTGTTTCGTGCGGTCGTGTCGCTCGGTTGCGGCGGCGATCCGCGCAGCCCTCCGGCTGGCGTTCGCCAGGCGCAGCAGCTCCCGCGCCCCGGAGTCACGGGCCGCGAGTCCGAGCAGCTCCCCGTCGAGTCGCGGAATGGTCTCGTTCCGCGTCATGTTGAGGTCGGCCCGGAGAGAGGACCGCCGCCATTCCTTCTCCCGCGCCTCGCGGGCGAATTCGGGCAGTGCCCGCTCCCGCTTGTCCTGGATGGGCAGGCGTTCGCGGCTCACACGGGCCGCCGTCGCGTTCGCGGCGTCGAGCTGTTGCCGTAGTCGCTGGCGGTCCTCCGCGTATCTCTCATGGACTGTCACGGTTTCGTTGGTCACGGTTCCCCCTCTCTGTTGGAGTCAGGCTGCCGGGCTGCCCGGCGTCGGTTGCGTTCGGTGGTCAGTGGCGGCGACGGCAGCGGACCCGTTCCGGCTGGCGCGTTGCCGTGCTGTATAGGCGCGGTTCGTGGCGTTCTTGTGGACCCTCTGGCACGGCTGGCAGCGTAGGCGATTCGGGCCGGGGTTCGGCATGGTCCGCCCGCAGTCAACGCAGGGGCGCGGCTCCGCCAGGCGGCCCCGTCCGGGTCCGGCCCCTGCTCCGCCTCGGGCCTTCTTCGGTGCGGGCCTGGGCTTGGCCCATGCCGGGTTTTCCCATGCGGAAATTCCGTCCGGCCAGGCGCATAGGGCGCAGGCCCCGGAGCGGGTCAGTTCGCGGTCTTCCCCCCGGCAGTTCCAGCAGGTGCCCGTTAGGGGCTCTGAGAGGCCCCTAGAGCCGTCCCGGACCTCTCCCCTACCCGTAGGGTGGGTTTCGGCCAGAAAACGCTCTGGGGGGCCTCTCTGGGCCTCTGAGGGGGCTGTCGCTGAAAAACAACTGACGCGGACGACGATCTTACGCGAG
>VXPQ01000003.1 GCA_009839485.1 Bacteroidetes bacterium SB0662_bin_6 | reverse complement strand
ACCGGTTCGCCGTGGGAGCGGAAGACGGCGTCATAACGTACGTTGGTCCGGGAGAGGACTTCGAGACGGGGCCGGAGAAGTACGACCTGACGCTCAGGGCGCGGGATACGGCCGGAGCAGAGGCGCAGGCGGAGATCGAGGTTGTGGTGACCGACGTGAACGAAGCGCCGGAGTTTGCGCAGGGGGTCTATCGCGTGGAACTGGCGGAGAACCTTGATGGCCGCAATCGACCGGTCGAATTATTGCGGCTGACGGCGGAGGACCCCGACGGCGATGCGCTGACGTACGACCTGGCGTCCGGCGACCCGGACCGGTTCGCCGTGGGGGCGGAAGACGGCGTCGTGACGTACGTCGGTCCGGGAGAGGACTTCGAGACGGGGCCGGAGGGATACGACCTGACGCTCAGGGCGCGGGACGGAGCCGGAGCACAGGCGCAGGCGGAGATCGTGGTTGTGGTGACCGACGCGAACGAAGCGCCGGTCGCGGTCGGGGTCATCCCGGATCAGACGCTCGACGAAGGGGGCGGTGCGGCGGAAGTGGATCTGTCGCCGTTCTTCGACGACGCGGATGGAGACGGGCTGACCTACCACGCAGAGTCGTCCGACCCGCGTGTGGTGAGCGCTCTGGTCACGGCGGCGCTCCTGACGCTGACGCCGGGTATGTACGGGTCGGCCATGGTGAAGGTAACGTCGGAGGATCCGGGGGGCCTCTCTACGACGCAGAGCTTCCGCGTAGGAGTGAGTGACATGCCGCAGCGCGCGATTATCGAGCACATGCTGGCGGCCACCGCTCGAAGCCATCTGGCAAGCGTGCGGATGACGCTCGACCGGCGGATGAACGCAGGTCCGTGCGAGCCTTCCCGGCTCACGGTGATGGGACGGTCTGCGCCGCTTGGAGAAGAAGCGGCGAGAGGCGTCTTGGGTCAGTTTGCGACCGTTGCCCGCGGCCGTACCACGGACCCGTCCCTCGCACCGGGCGCGGCAGACCGGTTGACGCCGGCGCAACTGCTCGGCCTCGGCGGTGGCCGTGCTGCGATGATAAGCGGCACGGAGTTCCTCCTGGCAGGCGGGGACGGGGATCGGAATGGGTGCACCGGGCTCCGGCGCTGGTCCCTGTGGGGACAGGGAGACGTGCAGACCTTCAGTGGGACGCCGTCGGTGCAGGGGTACGAGTCCGGTTACGACGGTGAACTCCGGACGGGCTATCTGGGGCTCGACGTGAGGCTGCGCGAGCGCTGGATGGCCGGGCTGGCGATCTCGCGCAGCAGGGGCGCGGGCGACTGGCGGGTGGGCGCCTCGGACGGGGAACTCACGCAGACCATGACAGCGGTCCATCCGTACCTGCGATGGGCGGGCCGATCCACGTCCCTCTGGGCCTCGGTAGGCGGAGGAAGGGGCAATGCCGAGAATCTGCGGACGGCGGGACGGCTGGGGACGAGCGCGACGGCTCTCCGCCTCGGACTCGTCGAACTCAAGAGGCGTCTCGGGGCGCCGGGCGGACTCGACTTCGCCCTGATGGGCGACGCTTCGTGGGCCGCGCTCCGAACCGAAGACGGCGAGGAATCCGTGGACGGGCAGAACGTTCGGGTGAACCAGGTGCGGATCGGCGCCGATCTGTCGCTGCCCGTACAGGTCGCCGCCGCCGCTGTCACGTTCTTCGGCGAGGTGTATGCGCGTACCGACGGCGGCGCGGGCCAGACGGGCCAGGGCATCGAGGTGGCCGCCGGATCCCGGGCCGTTCTGGGTATCGTATCCCTCGACGCCCGGGCCCGCACGCTGGCGCTGCACTCGGCGGCCGGCTACGCGGAACAGGGCATCGCCCTGGCGCTCACCGTGGGCCGGCCGGGAGCCGAGGGCCTTTCCTTTTCGGTCTCGCCACGCTGGGGCGATGCCGCCGCGGGCGCCGGCTCGCTCTGGCGGAGTCCCCTGCACCGTGGTTCCCGAAGCGCCTTCGCAGGCAGAGACCGCTGGACGCTGGACGTGCGCGGCAACTACAACATCGGCCTTTCGCCCGGGGGCCGTCGGCTTGATCTTTACGGCGCCTGGAACCCGGCGCTCGGCGGATCCAGCTTCGGACTGTCCCTTGGCGCCGCCCGCCATGAATAGAATCCTTCTTCTGAGGCCGGAGCATGACATCAGAACGGATAGGTTTACTTGTCAGGGCGCTCAAAACCCAGTCGCATGCTTGTGAAACAACAGCCGGCGCAATAATACTATCGGCAACATTTTCCGAGATCTCAGGGGCAGCCGAGGCGGCAGGAATAGGTTATGTAGCCGCCGAGAATATGATGCAAATTTCGGCGAACTGGATGGATCAGGCGGTATCCGCACAATCTGATCCGGCTCAAGCCGCCCATCTGCTGGAGATACATCGCGCTGCACAATTGGAGAGGGTCGCCAGAATAGATTGGCGAAAAGCCAAGAGGCAAGTACGGCTTATAAAATACCAGATTGTGCTGGGCAAACTATTCCGGCAGGCCAACCAGGTAATTGCGCTGAATGAAGAGCTCCATGCGCACAAAAATGTCGCAGAGGCATGGGCAAAGGCAGTTGGTGCATGGCAGCAACTGCGAAAGGCCGATTGAAACGCTTCCAACATGGATCGCCTTGGGGCGGCCCGGATTCCTAGAGGTCTTGACCCCGGCCCGCTCATGTCCCTACTCCGGCGCACTCCAGTTTGGCGGCTTCACCAGTACCCGCAGTTTGTTTCTGACTCCTGGCGTCCGGAGGATCTTCGTGCCCAGGCGCTGAATCCCGTGCAGAAACACCTTGATGGGGTTGTTCGAGTTGAGCGGCTGGTCGATGCCGTATGCGACCGGCTCGACCTCCGGTTCGAAGGTCCCGAACATGCGATCCCAGATGATGAGCATACCCGCGTAGTTCTTGTCCCAGTACTGCCGGTTCGATCCGTGGTGCACGCGGTGGTGAGAGGGCGTGTTGAAGAGGAATTCTATCGGCCGCGGCAGCTTCCGGATGACCTCCGTGTGCAGGATCGCCTGGAACTGCTGAACCAGGACCTCCGACAGCAGCACCAGGATGGGGTGGTATCCCAGCATGACGATCGGGAAGGAGAACAGAAGCGGGAACACAGCGTCGAGGGGACCGAAGCGGTAGGCCACCGACATGTTGAAATGGGGCGAGCTGTGATGCACCGTGTGCGTGGCCCAGCCCACGCCGATCCTGTGCATCATGCGGTGATCCCAGTAGTACATGAGATCGGCCAGCAGGACACAGGTCACGATGGTGACCCAGTTCAGCGACAGGTGAGTCAGGCTGAAGTTCTCGTAGATCCAGAAGTAGAGCTTGGTGACAAAGAGAATGCCCAGCGCGTACTCGATGGCCACGAAACAGGTGAAGGTGATGACGTTGGCCACCGAGTCGCCGATGACGTCAAGGCTCAGGCGCTTGAGGAACGCATAGCGAATGAGTTCCACGAAGAAAAACGGGATGATCACGTACACCAGGCTCAGGTCGTTCAGCACGTAGAACCAGCCCATGACCGCGTCCCAGTCGAGCGCTCTCGTGATTGAATCGATCATGGCTCTTCACGCTCCACCGGCATCTGCGGCTCATCGACAACCGGATCGTCCGCCGTGATGCCCCGAGCCGCCCCTTCGAGCTGGAACCGCGTCTCTTCCGCTGCCTCGTCGAACGCCCGGGCATCTTCTGCGGAGCTGCTCAGGCGGGCGCCCCCCCACAGGGCGGCCACGATGATCGCGGTCGCCAGGATTTGCGCCGGGAACGAGAGTCGATACGGTCTGCCATGTGGCATGGTGAACCCCCTTTTTGAGTAAAAACTACTCCGAAATGGAGTAGAAATTACTCCAAAAAGGAGTAAAAATTACTCACAAGGGGGTAAAACGGGTTATTGGAGTCAGGCGAATACACACTATAAACACACTGATTAACTCTAAATAAACATGGAATACACACAGTACGCTGGGTAATATAACCTGCTTCGGGAAAACCGTTTTGACCAACCTAATCCTCACGAGAACCATGAACAGATTGACCAGAAGGGAAGTCGCAGCACAAAGAAAACGGGAGCAAGAAGCAGAAAAGCAGGAGCAAGAGGCAAGGGAGCGGCAAAAACAGGAAGCGGTTCTTGCCCAGTCGGCAAAGTTCGCCGCCGAATCTGCCGTCTCATATGAAGAATACGAGGGAGTAAAAGAGCGCGAAGGGCGGTTTGCTGAAATGTGGGATACGGCTCACAATCGCAAATGGATGCTTGCCTTTATACTCCGACGCATAGCCTCTTCAGTAGAGGCTTCATTTCTGGCCATTGCAAAATCCGATGCGGTTAAAAATGCTGCCGACAACGTTGTCGGCGCATTGTTCGGAGGCTATGAAGGTGCGGGCAGTATGTCGCAAATGGGGGTACAACAGGCCGACGTACAATACCGCACCGCAAAAATAGCTGCTGGTAATCTGTATCAGTTGGCGCGGGAGATTGAAGGATTGGATGTGGACTTGGATGTAGCCTTGATGGAGGAGGTAAAAGATGCCGCGCTGCGCATCAGAAAAGAGGGCTTTGGGCAAGCGTGGGAAAACATATCCCTGTTGCTTGCCGCTGCCGACAAGCTGGTGTCATATGCATATGGTTTCGATGCAGAATCCGTTGCGGGCCTGACTGCCGTGGAGTACCGCCGGGAGGTGGCATTTGCCAAGGCGTGGAACGAAAAGTGTGTACGCGCCGGATTGGAGAACTACAAAATTGATGGGAAAAAACACTATAGGCGCTTGTTCCATGACGCACCACAGGAACAATGAGCTACCTCGCCACATTCGTTGCTTGGGAATTGGAAGTGAATCCGTAAAACAGGCACTTTCAAGCGTTTCCTGTCCCGCGTAGTTCCGCTTCATCCCACGTAGTCCCACCTCGATCCCTCGGCACTTTCGTATATAAGTTCCATTGATTATGAATTCCCGCGCCCAGTCAACTGACACGAAGGAATCCAAAGGTGCGCTGGCGGTCATGAGCATGCTCCTTGCGGCCATCGGCCTGATCTGGACAATGATAATCCACGACAAGGAAATCGAGCGATATGAGGCCAGAATCGCGGAACTCGAACAGGAGGTAGGCTATTGCATGGAACAATGGGGAAAGGCCCTGAACACCCTCTCTAATCCATAACGTTTCCTGACAATTACAATGCCTGTTCCTGATTTCCAGTCCCTCATGTTACCTGTTCTATGGGCATTGATAACCCAGAGGTGAAACCATGAACCGCACCCTATCGACATTTGCCCTGATGCTTGTAGTCGGTCCGTTTTCCTTCGCCGTTGCCCAAGATGTTGAGATTGTAAGTTGGGAAGTCCAAACCGAACACCGAGTCGTACCAGACGGCATGACCCTGTATAACGTCGAAACCAGACACTACAACCCGGTCGTATTTCCTCCCGGCACCGTGGGATTTACCGGGTTCATGCAGGGTATCCTATGTGGTCTTACGGATAATAGAGATCATAGTGGATTGGGATTCTGTCCCTGGCGTGCTCCTATGGGAGTGTTGGATAACCAACCGGATTTTTCCAAGTATTTTCGATACGGCGGGCGCAGGTTCTACCTGCGTGAATTGTACCAGACAGAAGGTGATTCGGATGATCCCGGTCATTTGATTCTCAATATACCGCTGGCCTTTGGCGATGGCGATGAAACAGGACAGGCGGTGCGTCAATACCTTTGGGCGGTTGGCACACTGCACATTGGGGACAGATCGTTTCCATTACGCAACGCCACAACCACGAACGGAGTCGGAGGGGCACCATACGAGCCACCTCCCCACTGTAATAACGAACGCGATCCTGGTGCTCTACATGTCTGTTGGAGGAACCAAGAAGAATTGTTCGCACAAGGAGAAACGGTAACTGTGCGTATAACGGCACCAGCATATGGTTCCGTTACCGATCCTCTACCGCCTCTCGACTTCCGAACGATCTATGGGTTAGACTGGATGCAACCCAACAGCATTATGCTGTTATGGCACAGGCCCAAAAGCGAACCATTGTGTGCCGGTTGTTCGACAACAATCGTGTATAGAATTATTCGGGATGGGGAAACCACTGGGTGGATCAACATTCCCTACACCAGTGTGATGACCAACGAATGGAACAATTACACGACCTTCACTCTGACTAATATGAACCCCAACATTAAATACTCGTTCTGCATCCGTGATTGGAAAAGGTCAATTCAAAGGGGAAGTGCCGAAGTATGCAATGGTGAGCAGTTCTACCCCGTCAATGTCGAAGATGCGGAACTACCGACCGAAACAACCCTTTCGCAGAACTATCCGAACCCATTCAATCCGTCCACTACTGTAACGTACACGTTGGACCGTTCCGGCCCCGTTGAACTGTCCGTGTACAATTTAGCTGGACGTGTCGTGTCTACGCTTGTGGATGGAATCCGACCCGCAGGAAACCACGAAGTGCGTTTCAATGCCAACAACCTGCCGACCGGTATGTATTTGTACCGACTCCGCACAGACACCGCAACGCTAACCAGAACCATGACCCTTGTACGATGAAGAAGAAGTCCAAGAAACCTCGGATTTCCAAACGCGAGCAGAAACGCCTCGATCTGATTGATCGGTGGCAGAATGCGCCTGCGGAGAATCCGATGTATAAGGGCAGAACACCCCTTGAAGTGGCACCGGCATTGCTCAAGCCGGAGCAGCAACAATGACCCGAACCCGTTCACTCTACCGTATAATTCCCCTAACAATAGATGTATCAGACATAGAGATGGTTAGTCTGGACGAGTTGCGGAACAAACTCCCACAGGGATTTTCCTCTTGATTGCCTCCGGCCTCGGCACTTTTCGTATATAATTCCCATAAAAAACCATGAGACGCGGCACCGTCCTTTTGTTCTTTTTTCTCTGTGTTGTACCTGGATACGGGCAAATAGAACACACTCCTCCAGACACGATGTACTGGTCCGGGGATATGGTTGTCGGAAGATTGGAGGTGAACAAATCCCGGTCAAGAAGTTTTTTTGCCGATCAAGATAGTTCGGTTGTACTGTTGGGGTATTCCTACCGCCCTGACGTGACAAGGGGAGAAGCCTTTGGGACCTTTGTCAACTCGCAGCAAGCAGGAGTGTGTTCATATGATGGCATTCTTTATGGTGTTGAGAAGTGCTTTTCTCCTGTACTTTTCCAAGTATTGCATTCGGACGGAAAAGACCCGTATATCCATTTGTCGTTTGGCCGTTCGAGTTATAGTGGCGGCGTAAACACAACGGACGAACAGGCATGGGGGCATCTGGTTAAGTATGGTGCCTTACATATAGACGGCGATACACTGTGGTTTCGGGATGGCATCCGAATGGACATTGAAAACGACGATTTCTGTTACGGCATGATCGGAACGGGCATTTGCTGGAAAAACACCGGCATCGTTTGGAACGAAAACGACATTGTGTCAATCGGAATATCGTCGAGACGATTTTTTGACATTCCGAAAGACCCGGCCGCCTTGCGTGTTTGGAATGATTCATCTCCCGGGACAGCGTGGCTTTCATGGCGAATCTCAGCAATAGCCGATCCAATACGCGACTCCGTTGCCGAACAATTACGCCTCGAAGTCAGGCAAGGAGTGCGCTACGAGTACCGAACACTTCGTGACGGCGACGCACAATGGCAAACAGTGCAATTGGAGGAAACGGAAACGGACAGCGTTGATGTGTTTCCCACAGGCCTAGGGCACTATCTACGTTACCCGCGCCGGAAATACCTTGTGACCGGATTGGATCCCGGCGGTGAGTATTCTTTTTGCATACGAGCCGCCAACGATACGGGGCCAAGCGATGAGACTTGTAACCTTGATGTAGTTTACCCCGTTTCGGTTGAAGATGGCGAATTGTCATACATGGTTAGGCTGGGTCAGAACTATCCGAATCCGTTCAATCCGTCAACGGAAATTCTTTATGAACTTTTTTCCCCGGGGCATGTGCGGCTTGAAGTGTTCGACATGACAGGCCGGAGCGTTGGGGTGCTTTCAGACGGTGTACGACCGGCTGGACAGCATACGGAGCGTTTCGATGCTTCGGGCCTGCCTACCGGAATGTACGTCTACCGACTGACGACAGGGGTGGAAACGCTTACCCGCATCATGACTCTCGTTAGATGACGCCTCCGGCATTTTTGTATATCCCATTGCACTTTTGGTTGTGTTGATTATGAATCCCCGCGCCCAGTCAACTGACATGAAGGAGTCCAAAGGTGTGCTGCAGGTCATGGGCATGCTTCTTGCGGCCATCGGCCTGATCTGGACGATGATAATCCACGACAAGGAAATCGAGCGATACGAGGCCAAAGTCGCAGAGTTCGAACAGGAGGTAGGCTACTGCATGGAGCAATGGGGAAAGGCCCTGAATACATCCTCTAACCCATAACGCATCCGAATTTCCTGTCGATCTTGCCATTGTCCCGCCGCGTACCCCGCGCCCGGAAGACCTTCTCTATGAAGAAGGCCACGGTAATGGAGTCAAGCAAACCGGAGTTTCAAGCATGGCTCATCGTTACCTGTATGGCAACGGCTGAACAGAATTGACAATGACCAGCCTATCACCTTGGGTCAGGCAAAATCACTGAGCGGTTGGAACTAACCGATAAACCCAAGGTCTAATACCACTCCCAGTGTTATAGTTCTTAGTGCTATGCTCTGTCATACGCGAACTGTATGCGCATTTTCAGGAATAAATCGTTCAGCCGCTTTGCCCGCCAAAAACGCATTGATGACGCGGCCTTGTGCGAGGCAGTCCGTCGCGCGGAAGCCGGACTCATTGACGCCGATTTGGGAGGGAACGTAATCAAACAGCGCATTCCTCGGCAAAATCAAGGGGCATCCAAGGGGTTTCGCAGCATCGTCCTGTTCAAAAAGGGAGAAAAGGCCTTTTTTGTTTACGGTTTTGCCAAAAGCGGTCAGGACAATATTCGACAAGATGAACTCAAGGCTTTCCGGGAACTCGCGAAAGAACTGTTCGCGCTGGAAGACAGCGAGTTGTTGAAGATCATGGCAAACAAAACCATCACCGAGGTTATCTGCGATGAGTAAGCAATACAAAACCGCTGCGATGGCGGCGATACACGAGACAGCCTTGGGCATGCGCGAGGCGAACGTGATCGCCAAGGAGACAATGAAGACGTTCGATGAGATGTGCTTGACCCCTGTCAAGGAATTGACGCCGGAAGATATTCGCGCGATTCGCGAGAAAGAACGGGCAAGTCAGGCAGTCTTCGCTTGCTACCTGAATGTATCTACGGGGCTTGTCAGTCAGTGGGAGCGTGGAAAAAAACATCCTCAAGGCGCTTCCCTGAAACTGTTGACCCTTGTTGCCGAAAAGGGGCTCCAGGCGATCGCGTGATCCCATGTTTGCGTTACATCCCGAAGAACGAATATGGCTCGAAGAGTACCGGAAGGCGCTTTTGGAGCAACAGCCCGATGCGATCAAGCAAATGTTGTTGTACGGATCCAAGGCGCGGGGAGACGCACATGACGATAGTGACATCGACATCCTGCTCATCGTGAAGAACGAGGCCGCCGATCTCAAGCGCGTTTTGCGACGAATCGGTTATCGCTTGTCCGCAACCTCTTACGCCGTACCCTCAATCCTTGCGTATACCGAAGAAGAATGGGAACAGCGTAAGCGTGTCGGATCGGCGTTCTCTGAGGCAGTGGAACGAGAGGCGGTGGATGTCTTATCGGTACATGTGGATGAAGCGCGCCTTTAATATGCCCCTTTTGAGTAAAAACTACTCCATTTCGGAGTAGTTTTTACTCAAAAGGGGGTAACGGATTATTGGAGGGGTGTTTTGCAAGGATTGGGGGCGACGTCTAAATATGGTATTCGTCTGACTTATGTTCGGGTTCTAAATCATGATCTCGCTCTTGCACGCCCCGCAAGAGATCCTGATCTGCACCAGAACACCGGGAACCCGGTTTTCCATACCACAATGAGGACACGACACCGGACGCGGTTGCAGGGGTTGTTCCAAATAGCCTGCGCGCGGGGTTTTCCCGAGTGGAACGGGGAAAATCTCCGCCACACGGCCCAATGCCTTTACTACTACAGGCAAAGGCGCCTGGAAAAATTCCTTACGTGGATTGATACGGAATTCTTTCAGCGCCTCATGAGCCCATTTTTCGGCAATGTCTCTGGGGGTCACATGAACAAAATACGCAAGATCGAATCCTCTATACACCGACGTGGAAGCGCTCAGCTCCTGCATACGAGCTAAAGGAGGACGAGAAGATACCCCCACCTTGAACACAGGATCGACAAACGATGGATTTCGAGCGGCGTAAATCCATCCGAGTTTTTTGTATTCCTTTCTTCTTTTGTCGAAGTTTTCGATCATCCAGAAACTTGCGAGGATATTACCTTGCAATATATCTATGCGGGAACTTTCAGAGCTCATTCCGGGACGGTGCGGCATTTAATCGGATCGGGAATATGTTTCTGGATCATTTGCCGCAACGGCGATCGGTGCGAACGTTTTCCGACATTCCGGGCAAATGCCTCCGGTACGCGGACCTGACTGCTCCACGCAGGGCGGGTTAGCCAGAATTAGCCAGCATATGCATATTCATACTTCGCAGGAGATTCTGCAACCACGCTTTTCATCACTGCCTTGGGTTTTTTTGTCAATTCTGATTCAAAAAAGCGGGCAACGGCATTGGGGCCGAATGCTACATACGTTCCTCGGCCAGCGCCTACCGTTACATGAAAATGCCATTTACCGCCGTGCAGTTCTATCTGAATGATATAATCATTCGTGCCCTGTAATTCCTTTGCTCTTTCAGGTCCATTCTCCGGATCGTCTTCCCTTATTTTCTGTGCAAGATCATTCTTGATAATAGATGCCGGGGTACCTCTTAAAAGAAAAAATCGATCGATGTTTTTAAGGAAAGGTTCATCTCTTGGCGCCAACCGGAACAGGTCCTTTTTGTAACGTCTCTCCAATCCGGCCCAAACCCCCCGAACTCCTGTAACCCTGTCGAGACGTCGGGCAATCTCCTTACTTATCTCCCCCCCGGCCAATAAATCGTCTATTTCCGCGACGGAGACCTGCATCTGCTCGGCTAATTTTCTCTTGCTAAGCCTATGATCCTCGAGAAAATTCGCCAAATGCCTCCCGGGGTGGACTGTCCAGTTACGCTCAATCTTTTCTTCCCTATCCATGAGTATTCTCCATTGATTACCGACAACCTTTTTCAGTCGGCGGTCCGAGATGTTGTACCCCATGTTGTTGCCGGGTTATAGGCCGCATCGTTCTGTCCTGGTATTGCCTGGGGTGGTTGGGGTTAGGAGCGAGGAAAGTAGCCATCTCGAACCCTGGATGCAAATAATTATAGGGGGGATACCACACTTTGGTATCGTATGTTGACAGCGGCATCAATCCTGCGAGGAAGATCGCCGGGTTCCTCGTCCAAATGCAAGAGGCGGACAAAAGTGCGGAGCATGATAACCGACTTCCTCATACGGCTTGAGGCGGCCAGCGACCGGGAGGAAGTCGAGGAGTTGCTGCTCGCGGCTTTCCCCACCTCTTTGGAACTCCGCCTCGTTCGGCAATTGCGCAAAGACACCGATGTCGTGTTCTCGCTCGTCGCGGTGGAGGCGGCAGGCGTAATCGGCCATGCCCTGTTCTCGAGACTGTGTGCCCCGGCAGCGGCGCTCGGCCTGGGGCCAATCGCAGTCACGGAAAAGCGACGCTGTCGGGGGGTTGCGGCCGCGATGATAGAGGCCGGGCTTGAACGGGCAAAGGCGGAGGGCTGGGCGGCAGTTGTTGTGGTAGGCGATCCGTCCTATTATCCGCGCTTCGGCTTCAGCCAGGAGGCTGTGCGGGGCATGTCATGCCAATACGCCGGGCCGGCTCTGATGGGGTTGGCTCTCGCCGATGGCGGCCTTGACGGACCGCGCATTGAATATGCGTCCGCCTTCTCATCGATCCCGGATTAGAACCAGGATCGTTCATAGGGAGGGGGCCTTATACGGAAAACTTTCCAAGGACCGCTTAATCGCAGCAGTTTGTGATTCTTTTTGACGGGTCTGGCGGCTTGGCGGCGGCGAACATGGCTTTCGCTACTTCTTCCGGCGTAGCATCAATCTTGACCCACCGTGTCTCCGGGCGGCCACGGCGGTGCTTGGTGTTCAGGCTTTTCGGGCATGGTTCGCCTCGATCTTCAATACGCGCGTTCCCGGGCGTTCCCGGCCATGTTAGATTTAGGAGTTTTTGACATACTTTTATCTTGATTCGCGGAGCAAGGATAGTTAAGATGAATTCGCAGGGGGAGCAGCGGATAAAAGGCGGTGGGGCACCGCTTTTTCTTTGGAGGCTCGCGGAGCCACCTACTTTAGTATATAAGCCCCCAAAAGGGATCATTGGAGTCAGGCAAATCCACACTATAAAAACACTGATTAACTCTAAATAAACATGGAATCCACACGATACGCTGCATAATTTAGTATCCACGTTTCCACCAATATCGATGTAGTATGACAGCACCCACCAATTCACGTGAGACAGACGAGAAGCAACCTGGGGTTACTCGGACTTCACCTGGCCACACCGTTTTTCTCATTCCAGATGTCGAACAAATCGTTAAGAACGCCGATGGTCATTGGAAACCGGCACACACGAAACTACTGATCGCTACACGGAAACTGTGCGAAAACCGTGTCAACGATGCACTTCAAACCATCAGGTCAGAACTGAGCAAGCCGCTGAACGGCTGGCAATTCAAGCGCACGAAGTCACCCGCTCAGTTGACTGTTGAGGCAAGGAATGAACTGAAGTCCTTGCAACTTCGGCATGTAAAACATGAGCAGGAGGAGGTGAAGTTGCCCGGTGTAAACGAGGTTGATCTGCCCAAATGGGAGAAGTGGCTTGGGATGATCGCCTTGCTGGCACTGTTCATCGTTTTGGAGGCCGCTGCCAATATGACACTCTTGTCCTCCGCATTGAGCACCGGTCTTGTGGGTGCTTTTATTACGGCGCTGCTCGTATCTGCGATCAATGTTGGTGCTCTTGGTGCTGGTAGCGGTCTTCTTGTATCCGCATTGAATCGTCACTCGAAGACGAAAACGCCTGTTTACATTGCGTGTGGAGCGGCATTCGTAATCGTGCTGGCCTTGAATCTGATTGTAGGGCGCCACCGTGAAGGCTTTACGAGGCTGATAGAGGCACGTGATCAGGCAGGGCAATCCGTGGGTGATGTCACAATAGCATCGGCACGCGAGTTGGCCGCCAGTGTGTCATTGAATCCTGCTGCATGGGAACTCGAATCCTTCCTCTTTTTCGCCCTTGGTCTTGCGCTTTGTGCCGTAGGATTCTACAAGGGGTACACCTTTGTGCGTGCAGGGGTAAAGCGAGAGAAAGCCAAGGCGATTCTGGATAAGGAACTGGCCGACATCAAGACGCAATACTTAACGCTTCCGGACCGCTATCGGGACAAATTGCACGATCTCCGATCCGAGGTTGCCGGATGGGTGGAGGGACTGGACCAGAAACGGCTCCAGGCTGAGGACGTCTTCGAGGACATTAAGAAGCGGTGGGAGAACGGTGGGCATCTTGGGTTTGTTGAGGCAGAATTCGTCATAGCGTACAACTTCCACAATACCGAAGAAATCGACCATGACATGCTGAATAGCCATAGAGATGGGATAAGCGTTGATCTCTCGTTTCCGGCGGGTGGGGCTGACCTGCGTGTCCTTGAAGAGGCGCAATCCATAGTTTCGTCCTGGCGTGAATCACAAAGAGACGAGTTCTTCGATCAGGTGCACGAGGAGTTGCTGAACATTGAGGGTACTTGGAAGAACTACCAGAGCGTTGTATTGGGCCGGGTAGAGGCAGCGTAATGAATTACGGAATGCTCAAAAACGCCGCATGGATCTCGCTTCTTATTGTCCTTATTCTGGGAGTTTTCGGTGCAATGCGCTGGTTGAATTACAATGAGAAACTCAAGGTGCGTGCAGTAGACGGCTATTGTCCTACTGGCACAAAGTCACAGATTCGTGAAGGCATAGAATCACCCGGTCACACAATAATCCTGATCGACACGTCGAACCAGATCACGGAAGAGGACGGGAAGCTGGCATTCGAAAAGATCGACGCACTGATCCGGGATACGTTGAGAACGCCTTTCCTGCAAAAGATCTCTGTTTATGGTCTTCCCGAGTCTGAATCGGCAAAGCCCGTTAGGTCCGGGCGTGCATGGTGTGTGCCCAAGCAGGGCGAAATGGCCGACAGGTTGTATGAAAACCCCCGGATCGTTGCACTCGATTTCCGGGATTTCATCAATGGACTTCAAGGGGAGTTCGAATTACTCAGGAACCGAGAGGAAGCCGATGTTTCGCCGATCGCAGAAACAATGGCCTATCTGGTGGAGCGGAACGACGATCTCGATTCCTTCATAATCGTGTCGGACATGTTGCAGCACACGTCCATGTGGAATGCCTATAATGGTGGCGACCTGCCAGCGGATGCGGCGGCGGGTGTTTGCCAAGGGATAACACAGTCCGGCGTCTTAAAAGCGGTATACGTTTACCACATTGATCGTCAGATTCCCGCCCAGGGTATCAACTGGCCAGCCGCCGGATGGCAGCAGTGCCTAACTGGCATCAGGGCAGAGGAGCTAAACTGATTTACAGCGCATTTTCGTTACTGTACTACAACACACGAAGAAAGGCCCGAAGTCAACATGGCAACGTTTGATAGTACCAAGGAGTCGCTAAGCGATCTCCTACGTGAGATTAAGAAAGGCAAAATCCAATTACCCGACTTCCAGCGCGGCTGGATATGGGATGATGATCATATCCGCGATCTCCTTGTCAGCATTGCTCAATCGTTCCCGATCGGTGCGGTCATGCTTCTGGAAGCTGGTGGAGAGATTCGGTTTGAAACCCGACCCGTCGAGGGGCTGGAGAACGAGGTGTCCAAGAGTCAGCAACCTGAGCAGTTGATTCTTGATGGGCAGCAGCGTCTCACGACCCTGACCCAAGCCATTTCGCTCGACGGACCCGTTCGCACAAGGACTGCGAAGGGAAAGGAGATTAAGCGCTACTACTACTTCAACATCAGAAGAGCAATAGACTCCCCTCAAGCATTGGAAGAAGCCGTTTTTGCGGTAGATGAGAACCGGCAGTTACGTACGAACTTTGGCCGCGACGTGGAACTGGATTTGTCGACGACGGAACTGGAATGTCATCAACTCTACTTCCCGTGCAGCCAAATCATGGAATCGGACGACTGGGAGGATATGCTGCTCCAGTGTTCTCGAGATAAGTTTACTGTTTACACTAAGTTTCGCAAACAAGTGCTCAAGCCTTTCCGGACCTACCAGCTACCCGTCATTCAGTTGAAGAAAGAGACTACGAAGGAAGCAGTGTGTCTGGTTTTCGAGAAGGTGAACACCGGTGGGGTGTCGCTGACCGTTTTTGAACTGGTAACAGCAAGCTACGCTGCGGACGGATACAATCTGCGAGACGACTGGTTCGGGTCACGGCGGCGAAAAATCGAGTCGCGCAGGGAACGATTGGAGGAGGACAGGCTCCTCAAAGGGATTGAGGCAACCGAGTTTCTTCAAGGAATCACTCTACTACATACGCACGAACTCAGAAAGGCAGACGTGGTAGACGGCAAAACCGGGAAGCAGGTACGACCGGTGAGCGCAAAGCGAGCCGATATCCTGAGGTTGCCACTCGAAGCTTGGCACCAATGGGCCAACGATTTAGAGGATGGATTTCGCAACGTCGCCCGGTTCTTGCGGCAGGAGTGCTTCTATCACCGGCGTGAATTGCCGTATAGCACGCAGCTTGTACCACTCGCGGCGGTGCTCACACGTCTGGGGGATAGATGGCGCGAACCCCTCATCTACGACAAGTTAGCCCGCTGGTTCTGGTCTGGAGTACTGGGAGAACTCTACGGTGGCGCCGTTGAGACCCGCGTGGCCAATGACTATGAGGAACTGCTTGGCTGGTTCGAGGACGACGCTGCCGTCCCCCGGACAGTCCGTGATGCAAACTTCCAGCCGGAGCGTTTCGACACACTTCGGTCACGTCTGAGTGCGGCTTATAAGGGCATCAATATTCTAGTGTTGCGAGAGGGTGCCAAGGACTGGTTTTGGAAGGCTGGCATTCAGGAACTGGATGCTGACGAGGTCACATTGGATATCCACCATATTTTTCCACGTAACTGGTGCAGGAAGGAAGGTATTGACCAGGGTCGCTATGACAGCATCCTTAACAAGACACAGATCTCCTACAAGGCCAATCGTAAGATCGGCGGCGATGCGCCTTCCAAGTACCTGCCAAGGATCCAGGCGGAGAAGCATGTACAGTTAGACAACACCGCCATGGATCAGTTGCTCGATAGCCATGCTCTCTCACCAGAGTTGCTGCGGAAAGATGCGTTTGACGAATTTCTCGAGGATCGCCGGCATCGATTGAGCCGATTGGTCGAAAGGGCGATGGGCAAGCCAGTCGTGTATCTCACAGGCTTGGCCGAAAAAACGGATGAACCAGAGGCGGTCGTTGAGAGCGCTAACTTAGAACTCAAAGGCGCGGGGTAATGCCTTTAGCATGTCCAACGTGCTTGTGCGGCAGGCCGCCGAAGAAAGAGCGGAGAAACTCCGGTATGATCCGAGAGGGCCTCGAATTGGACATAACTGACACTAATCGGGAGACGAAACACATGCAAGACCAACAGCATCCGATAGCCGAAGCAAGGGCACGCTGCTTTGATACGAGGCAGGCCATAATGGCTCTGTACGCCAATTACTTCCGCAACCTTAAACAAGTGGGAGAATCATATGACCACGATGAGCTGGAAGCAAAGGCGGACAACGCTAATATGGACTCACAGAACCACTTGCAAGAAGCGCTTCGGATACGAACAAACCCGGTGCTTTACAACCGTCCTATGGGCGACAGAAATGCCGAACAAGAACGGGATGCAGCACTTTCCAGAATAGAGGAAATAGACCAACAAATCGACTGGGTTAGGGAAAAACTCTACGATGCAGAGAGCAAAATGGATCAATCACTCGCCGGAACATATCACGCAGACAACATAGAGATTCTCAAAGAGATCGAGCGACAATACAAAAAACTCCAGCGTAGAGAGCAGGCCCTCGCGGAACTGTTTTCCGGGTGACTATATAGGCCGAGAGCATGCCGCAGAGAGGCGGAGCGAATCAGGAATACACACCTTGATCCGAGAGGGCCTCGGATTGGGGGTAACTAACCCAATGAGGAAAAACAATGGAAATGGCCTACAAAGCATCGACCAAGTATGGGGATTATGCTGGCACAGCAGCCGCCGACAGAGCAGATGATGCCGGGAATTTGCTCAAGGCATTAGAAGGTGTAAAGAGGGACGATGAAAAAATTGTGGGATTCAGCCTGAGCTTTGGTGAGATTTTTCCCAGTATGCCTATGTCACACTTCGTTTACGTCTATCTGTACAGTGGTAAAACGCCATACATAGAAGTCGCCGATCCTGTCCCGTTGAGAGTTGTTCGGCTTGATATAACCCTCGAAGATTTCTTTAGGAATTTCAAGCGCTTTGAGGTAGTCCTATCCGGTTTCGGCATCATGGATGGAAGGACCTACGATCAGACGAGCACACCAAGAGAGGCCGGATAGCTGATCTCTGCAATCAAACAAGCCCATGCACAACTATAACTATGACCAGTCATGTCCCCAAAGTATAATCGCCGAACAATCCGCCCCATTTCTCCAGATTTCCCAAACGTTGGCACATACGCAGAGATTCAGTACGTGCTCATTGATGGGGAGCGCTGGTATCGCCATCCTTCACACTGGAGTAAATTGCGAAACGAAATGCTAAGACGCTGCATGAAGGAGTGCAAAGGCAACTTTGAGCGCCTTCGGCAAGCATGTCAAGGATCGGTGAGAATTGCACAAGGACGAAGCACAAAAGCGGGATACACCTATTTGGGGGATATCCGCATCTCTGTAGCAAGCCAAAGCGCAAATAGTGCGTGCCAGACGATAGCCACACTCGCAGAAAGCATGAAAATAGACATTGTTATAACATGCCGCTGGACAGACCGGAGATCCCCCGCCGGTTATTATGGCAAGGAAGGCTGGCTGATACTGTGTTGGTAGCATACGGCGCATAATTCACGCAATCAGGTCCTTGCACATAAGCCGTTCCCAGGGTGATTCGCAAAAAACTCTTAACCGCTCCTTTATCATTAAATAAGGGATGGCGAGCCATTTCTGCTCTTGTCAAGTTTTATCTATAATCCCCTTTTGTCTAACCTTCGGGAGTAATACTTTCAGACTCACTTTTGTCTTCCCGAATTTTCGGTGCCGGGGGCTGATAAGCACGTAGATGTTGGCCTACATTTTCGTAAAAATTGGATACCAATTGTTCTAAATCGGAAATGAAGCTTTTAGGCTGTCCAAATCGTTTAGTTAAATGCCGTATCATGGATACTTCAAATCTGACGACCTTGTATTGGTTATCTCTCACAGCAATCTTGGGATCCTCCTTCAATTTGCTTAAGGGATACTGTGTCTTAATTTTGCGGCCCGGCCAATGAAATCCAATATGAACATCTTCCTCAGAAGATTTACGTAATTGGCGCAGTAACCAGTTAAGGCGGGCAGAGTTTGTTTTCTTATCACTTGGCGCTATTAGCACCATTGACGCACTGATTGCTTTTCTTCTAATATTCGCGCTTATTTCAATTAGCGCAGCAGCGTCAGGCACTTCCAATGTAGCGATTAGCGAGTGCTCCTTAATCAGATCAGCAATGTCATCCTTTATACGGACTTCTGGATCCGAAGTATGGCGACGTGATAACTTGGTCTTAACTTTGACATTCGCTTCACGGCTTAACATCAAGTCGATGTCTTGAATTTCTTGATGCCAAGAAGATACGATGTTGTCCAGGTTGTCAGCCTTCTTTTGAAGTGGACTACCATTTGCGACCTTTTGTACGATACTTTTCCACTCGGAGGGCATCCTGTCGAACCTTTTAACCCCTGTGCTTTCATGTTCGAGAAAGCGTAGCATCTCCTCTAAGATCAAATGCTGATCTTCGTCTGCAATATCAGTATTGGAAATAAGTAAATATGCTTGAGTAACTATATACCACCACGACCAATGATATACTTGTACCTTTGTACGTTTTGTTGCTGGAGATAGGTTTACTGGATGATGATCCGGTTTTGACGTGAATTGGTTTGAGATGGTTATGACCGCATCGATATTGTTTTTTCTGGCCAAATTGACATAAGCAGAAATCTGTTCTTCTTCTAATTTATTATTACCGACTTTAGTTTCGACGAGAGCTTTCCATTCACGTTTGCCAACCCTTAGTACAATTAATCCATCAGGTCTTTCACCCTCTTGGCCAGTAAAGGTGACTTCCGTATATGTTAAAACTTTTGCATATTTACCTACGCGTTGCCCGACAGACTTCAACATCTGTTCCCCAAATTCCTGGACATAACACAGGCACGAAAGAAAAATTGAGGTGCAGCGCCCTTCTTTTGAGGTATCCTTCAATACCGGAAAGAGACGGGCTCTTTCTCCACGTTCAAGATATTGGGGTAAATCGGTCATGGTTCCGCTAACTGGTTCAGCACGTTACCTTCCCACACCAACCCCCATCACTCCTCCACACCCACCTCCACCTCTTCCTTCTTCTTCGCCGCCGCAGTCTTCTTCCCAGCCGTTGAGGCCTTGGCAGCCGGCTTGGCCGCTGACTCGTTCGTGGCCTTCTTCGCTGCCGCAGCCTTTGTGGTCTTGGCCGCCGTGGTTTTCTTCGCCGCAGGGGCTTTGGCCGCGGTCTCCTTCTTCGCAGTCGAAGCCTTAGCCGTTGTAGCCTTCTTCGCGGCAGGGGCCTTGGCGGTCGTCTCCTTCGTGGCCGAAGCTTTCGTCGTCTTGGCAGTCGTTGCTTTCTTTGCCGTGGACGCCTTCGCCGTCGTGGTCTTCTTGGCCGCGGGAGCCTTCTTTGCCGGCGCTTTCTTTGGCGCGGCCGCCTCTTTCTTCGGAGTTTCCTGCTCCGCCTCCTCGATCTGCGCCTTCAGATCCGCCAGTCCGGAAATATCTCCGAGCGTGGTCCGGCCCGCCGCGCCCGCTGACTTCTGGTATTTCTTGACTTCCCGCGATTCCCGCTTCCTGGTCTCCCGGCGCGCACGATCCTCCTGGGTCTTCTCCGAGCGCTCGGCGGCGCGTTCTTTCGCCACTTCGCTAAGCACGATCTCCTTCTGATTCGGGTCGAACTTGATGACCCGAAGCTCCAATTCCTGCCCTTCCGGATAGAAGTCCTGGAAGTTGTGCGGTCCGTTCCGGAGTTCGCTCGCGGGCACGAAGGCCTCGACGGAAAGGGGGAGTTCGATCACGAGGCCGCCCTCATTGGCGCGCACCACGGTCGCTTCCGTATCGGTTCCTTCGGCGTACGCCTGGGCGAACTGATTCCACGGATTCGTTTCCACCTGCTTGTGGCCCAGCGAAATGCGCCGCGAAGCCTCGTCGATGTTCAGGATAACGACATCGAGCGGCTGCCCCTTCCGGACCATTTCGTTCGGGTGGCGCACCTTCTTCGTCCAGGACAGGTCGGAGATGTGCACCAGCCCGTCGATGCCCGGCTCGATTCCCACGAACACCCCGAAATTGGTGATGTTGCGCACCTTGCCCGACATGACCGTGCCTGGAGGATAGCGTTCCGAAATACCATCCCACGGATCCGGATCGAGCTGCTTCATGCCCAGGGAAATCTTTTTCCCCTGCTTGTCGATCTTGAGAATCCGGACCCGCACCAGTTGACCCAGCGAGACCACCTGGCTCGGGTGGCGGATGTGCTCCGTCCAGCTCATCTCGGAGATGTGTACAAGCCCTTCGATGCCTTTCTCCAGTTCCACGAAGGCGCCGTAATCCGTAATGGAAACGACCTTGCCCTCGACGGAATTGCTTTCGACATACTTCTCGTCGATGCTTTCCCACGGATGCGGCTGGAGTTGCTTCAGGCCCAGCGAAATACGCTGGCGGTCCTTGTCGTAGTCCAGCACGACCACCGTGAGTTTCTGGTCGAGTTCCACCAGTTCGGAGGGGTGGGAGACACGGCCCCAGGAGAGATCCGTAATGTGGAGCAGTCCGTCCACGCCCCCCAGATCGACGAAAATGCCGAAATCGGTGATGTTCTTGGCCGTGCCCTCGAGAATCTGCCCCGGCTCCATCGTCGCAAGAATCTTCTCGCGCTGCGCCCCGAGCTCCTTTTCTATAAGGGCCTTGTGCGAAATGACGATGTTGTCGTTGGCCGGATTCAGCTTGACGATCTTGAACTCCATGCGCTTTTCGAGATAGGTATCGAAATCGCGCACCGGACGCACATCTATCTGAGAACCGGGGAGGAAGGCTTCCATGCCGCCGATATCGAGGTCGACGATCATGCCGCCCTTGATGCGGCGCACGATGGTGCCTTCGACGATGGTGCCTTTATCATGGGCTTCCTCGATGAGCTGCCAGCGGCGGAGCTGGTCGGCTTTCACCTTGGACAGCACGAGCTGGCCGTGGTAATCCTCGAGACGCTCGACCAGCACCTCCACTTCGTCGCCGGATGCGAGCGTGGTGTCGAATTCATTCAGAGATATAATGCCGTCACTCTTGAATCCTATATCTATGACTACGTCTTTTTCTCCGACGCTTACCACGCGTCCATGCACGATTTCCTGCTCGTGGACGGTCGTAAACGACGCGTTGACCATCTTCTCGAGTTCTGCGTAGGTCTCTGACGCTACTTGCTCTTCCTCGCCGCCTTCTTCTATTTCCTCGAGGGTCAGGACCGGGCCGATAATCTCTCCCGTATATCCGATCGGCGTCGGAGGGTCGGTATCTTCTGCCTCTTCCGTCTCTTTCTCCTCGGAAACCGGGGCAGGGGGGGCGTCCTCCTCTTTGGCGTCTTCTGCGGCTGCCTCTGCCTGCTCTTCTTCTGAGGCTGCTTCCGCTTGCGCTTCTTCCACGGCTGCCGGTTCTTCCTCTTTTGCTTCCGCCTTTGCTTCGGCTTCGACCTTTGCCTCTACTTTGGCCTTTTCTTTGGCTTCGGCCTTTTTCTCCACTTTCGCCTTTGCTTCGGCTGCGGCGTCTTCAGGCGGGGCTTCTTTCTCTTTTTCGGCGACAGCGGCAGTCTCCGAACTGCTCTCGCTGTTTTCGGCCGCCGTATCCACCGTATCTTCCGCCTTTGTCTTTGCAGGCTCTGCGGGAGCCTCGGCGGTCACGGCATCGTTGCCTGATTCAATGTCTTTGCTTTGAGTTGCCTGATCTTTTTGATCTTTTGAAGTTGCTTGCTGCTTTTCAGCCATAGGGTTGGTTTATCAGAGAAACGGGCGGAAACCTCGAGGGATTCTTTTGGCTTCGGTGGTCCGTATCCCTGGTTGTAAAGCGTCGTCCGACAACCCTTCCCGTGTCGTATCGACCCTTTATTTTTATTTAAGTTTTTATTTAATAATCGCCAGGGAAAGGGTTGTACGCCAAGCAGATACGTGTTGTAACAACACTGCATTGGCTACATGGCGATCATTTTATGCGGCCAACTTATACAGAAGTACGATTTCTGCGTTCCCTGACGGCCTGAACTTCCTGGATTACCATTTCCACCTGTTCACGGACATCTATATCCGAAGTGTCTATTTCAATGGTGCCTTCCGCCTTGCGCAGGGGAGATAGTTGGCGGGATATATCCCGCTCGTCCCGCGCCCGGATATCGAACAGCACATCCTCGAAGGATACGTTGGAGTCGTCTTTTTCCTGTTCCTGCAATTCTTCATACCGGCGCTGCGCACGCAATTCCACGCTGGCCTTCATGAACACTTTCACGTCCGCATCAGGAAACACGATCGTGCCGATGTCGCGGCCCTCGAAGACCACGCCGCCTCTTTCTTTTTGCTGAATGCGGGCGAGGTCCCGTTGCTCCTCGACCATTCGCTCTCGCACTTCCGGGATCACGGCCACCCGGCTGGCCACCTCCGTGACCAAGCGGGTGCGGATTTCGCCCGTCACATCCTGCCCGTCCAGAAGAATCTGCATGCCGTCCCGCCCGAAACGCATCTCCAGGCGCATACTTGCGAGCAGTTCGCGGATTTCCTCGGTAGATGCCCGGTCAGGGGGCATCTTGTTGAGGATAAAGGCGAGCGCGACCGTACGGTACATGGCCCCGGTGTCCACATATACATAGCCGAGTCGTTCGGCAACAGCGCGGGCCGTGGTGGATTTTCCCGACCCGGCCGGTCCATCTATGGCAATAATCACGTACTTTTCTATGCGTGCTACGCTATCCGTGCTACGTGCGCGTCCGATACGGCGCAGACAGATTATCCATGCGCAAACTCAGACACGAGGAAATACCGCGTCCGGATCCGAAAACGGCGCATTCGCTCTCCGGGCATCCCGTTTCCGTGCTCCTCGACAATGTACGATCTATCTACAATGTCGGGGCGATGTTCCGTACTTCGGACGCCGCGCTCATCGAAAAGCTGTATTTGACGGGCATTACCGGAACCCCCGAAAACCGCGGCCTGCACAAAACAGCCCTCGGGGCCCAGGACACGGTCCGGTGGGAATACTGCCGGGATCCTCTTCCCGTCGTGCAGGCGCTCAAACGCGACGGCTATACGATCGGGGTGCTCGAAATAACGGACTGCCCCACGCCTACGACGGATATCGAGGAATCGTCCTTTCCGCTTTGCCTCATCGTAGGCAACGAATTGCACGGCGTGCGCGAAGAACTCGTCGCCGAAGCGGATGTGGCCTTCGAAATCCCGCAATTCGGGGCGAAACAGTCGCTGAACGTGGCCGTAGCCTACGGTATCGCCATATTCGATATAGTGCGCAGCTACCGCCGGTATGCCGGTCTCGGCGGGCATCCGCTGCCCTCTGCGGCAGGCTTTGAGGGAATGCGGCATGGATAAGAACAGCTCAAAAGCCTCCGGGGACAGGCTCTTCGGCGCCTTTCCTCCCGTTTCGGGCGAAACCTGGGAAACGCTTGCCCGGAAAGCGCTGAAGACAAAAGATTCCGAAGAGATTCCTCTCTGGGAAGCCTGCAAGGGAGTGGGTGTGCGGCCCTGGCTCCGCGCGGAGGACCTGGCCGGGATCCCGCACCTTGCTTCCGGGAGCGGCCCGTCCGACAGCGAAGGCGCCGCGACCATTTCTTCTTCCTGGCAGATAGGCCAGCATATTCCTCTCGGAAACCCGGTCGAAGCCCGGCGGCGGATGGAGGAGGCCGTGAAGGGCGGGGTGGAGCGGCTTGGACTGGAGGTATCGGGCCCGGAAGGCGTTTCCGTGGTGGAGCAGGCCGGAGGCGTCGGCGCCCTGATCGGCGGCCTCGATATCGAAACCACTTCGGTCCACATCGAGGCCGGCGCGGAAAGTCTTTCCCTGTTCGAGGACCTGCTGGCCCATGCCCGCCAAAACAATCTTTCGGCGGCTCCTCTTTCGGCGGCCTTCGACCCGTTCGGTGTGCAGACCCGCACAGGACATTTCCCGAAGGGCTGGCTGGATGACGTCGCCCGCATCATGGACGAACTGGCCGGCGATCCGTCGTCCCGAAACGACCAGGGTGCCGTTTCTCACAGGTTCCTGTGTGCGGGCGCCGGGCCGTATCAGGAGGCCGGCCTCGTCGGGGAAACCGCCCGGCTTCTCGGCGCCATCGCCGGGTATCTTGCGCATCTTGCCGACCGGGGGCACGCTCCGGACCGCATACTCGGGCATTTGTATGTCTCGGTGCCGGTCGGCTCGTCTTTTATCCCGGAAATAGCCCGGCTGCGCGCCTTGCGGCTGCTAATCCCGCAAGTGGCGCAGGCCTTCGATCCTGCATGGAATGAGGCCGTCGAAATCCATGCCGCCGTAGCCGTCCGCAATCCTTCGGCGGACGATCCCCACGCCAATCTGCTGCATGCCGCCACGCAGGCGGTCAGCGCGGTGGTGGGGGGCTGCGACGTACTGACGGTACATCCCTTCGACGCGGCGGGCGGCGAACCGTCGGACGGTGCGCTGCGCCTGGCCCGGAATCTCCAGCATATCCTTCGCCACGAGGCCTGTCTGGACCGGGTCAATGACCCGGCAGCCGGGAGCTACACCATAGAAGTGCTAACGGACCGGATCGCCCGCTCGGTATGGGAGGCGTTCCGGGGCATGGCCCGCTCGAAAGGGTGGGCGGAGTCGCATCCGGAGTTCGCGGCCGCATACGGTCCTCCTGTGCTCAGACCCGACCGGCGCGGCGGGCCCCGGCGCGCGACCGAAGGGATCGAGGAGCAGCCGGCGTACGGCCCGGAGGCGCTGGAGGGCCTTGAACACCTCGAATACGCGGCGGGCGCGCCCCCTTTCCTTCGCGGCCCGTACGCGACGATGTACCTTGTGCGCCCCTGGACCATCCGGCAGTATGCGGGCTTTTCGACTGCCGAGGCATCGAACGCGTTTTACCGCAACGCACTGGCCGCCGGACAAAAGGGCCTCTCCATCGCATTCGATCTGCCCACGCACCGGGGGTACGACTCCGATCACGAGCGCGTGGCGGGGGATGTCGGCAAGGCAGGGGTCGCCGTCGATACGGTCGAGGATATGAAGCGGCTCTTCGAAGGGATTCCCCTTGACGAAATATCCGTGTCGATGACCATGAACGGCGCCGTGCTGCCCGTGATGGCCTTTTACCTCGTGGCCGCCGAGGAGCAGGGCGTGGCCCCCGAGAAGCTTTCCGGCACCATTCAGAACGACATTCTGAAGGAGTTCATGGTGCGCAATACGTACATATATCCCCCCGAGCCGTCCATGCGCATCGTGGCCGACGTATTCCGGTATGCCGCGGCCCGCATGCCCCGGTTCAATTCCATTTCGGTGAGCGGCTACCATATGCAGGAGGCGGGCGCGACCGCGGACCTCGAACTGGCCTATACGCTCGCCGACGGTCTGGAATACCTTCGTACGGGGATCGAAGCCGGACTGCAGGTCGATGATTTTGCCCCCCGCATTTCTTTTTTCTGGGGGATAGGGATGCACCATTTCATGGAAATCGCTAAAATGCGGGCCGGTCGTCTGCTCTGGGCAAAGATCGTCCGGAAGTTCTCCCCGAAAAACCCGAAGTCCATGGCGCTTCGCGCGCATTGCCAGACCTCCGGCTGGAGTCTGACCGAACAGGATCCGTACAACAACGTGGCCCGGACCTGCGTGGAGGCGTTGTCTGCGGTACTGGGGCATACGCAGTCGCTGCACACGAATGCGCTTGACGAAGCCATGGCGCTGCCTACGGAGGCATCCGCCCGCATTGCGCGCAACACGCAGGTTTATCTGCAGCAGGAAACGGATATTACAGAGGCCGTCGACCCGCTGGGCGGATCGTATTATCTGGAAACCCTGACGGATCGGCTGGCGCGCCGCGCCTGGACGCTGATCGAGGAAATCGAGGAGGTCGGCGGCATGACCCGGGCGATCGAGGCGGGCATTCCCATGGCCCGCATCGAAGAAGCCTCGGCCCGCAAGCAGGCGCGCATCGATAGCGGGGAAGACGTGATCGTGGGCGTCAACCGGTTCGAGCTGCCGGAAGAAGAACTGATCGATGTGCTGGAAATAGACCATACCGCCGTACAGGAGGCGCAAATAGCGCGGCTGCGCGCCGTGCGGGCGTCCCGTGATGACGAAGCCGTGCGGCAGGCGCTCGAGGCCCTGACCGCATGCGCCCGCACCGGGGAAGGCAATCTGCTGGCATGCGCCGTGGAGGCCGCCCGGCAGCGGGCCACCCTTGGAGAAATATCCGCCGCCATGGAAAAGGAATTCGGAAGACATCGCGCCAGCCGCAGCATCGCCGGAGGGGCCTATGTTCGCGCCCGGGCATCCGGAGAAACCCCGGACGAAATTCTGCGGCTCACCGGCCTTTTCGCCGATTTGCAGGGGCGGCGGCCGCGTATTCTCGTGGCGAAAATAGGGCAGGACGGGCATGACCGGGGGGCGAAAGTGATCGCGACGGCCTTTGCGGATATGGGGTTCGATGTGGATGTCGGGCCGCTCTTCCAGACGCCCGGGGAGGTGGCGCTGCAGGCGGTCGAGAATGATGTGCATATCCTGGGCGTGTCCACGCTTGCGGGCGGACACAAGGCCTTTCTGCCCGAACTGATCGCCGCGCTGCGCGAGATGGGCCGGGAGGATATTCGCGTGGTGGTCGGGGGAGTGATTCCCCGGAAGGACTATGCATTTCTGCACAAGGCGGGCGTGTCCGAGATTTTCGGCCCCGGCACCCCCGTAACCGATGCGGCGTCCCGGATTCTTCTCGGGATGATCGAGGAGGTCGACACCCCGTGACGTTTCCCTCCGCAGAAGAACTGTTCGAAGGCATCCGGGACAGGGATCGCGTCATGCTGGCGCGGGGCATTACCCTCGTGGAAAGCACCCATGCCGATCACTGGGAGCAGGCAAAGGCCCTGCTCGACATCTGCCTGCCCCTGTCGGGAAAGGCCAGCCGCATCGGCATCACCGGAGCGCCGGGCGTAGGAAAAAGCACCTTCATCGAAGCGTTCGCAAGCCGGCTGATTTCCTCCGAAAATCGGCGTGTGGCGGTGCTTGCCTATGATCCGGCAAGCGAACGCACGGGAGGGAGTATTCTCGGGGACAAGACGCGCATGACGCGCCTATCGAACCACCCGAAAGCCTTTGTACGGCCTGCTCCGGGCAAGCGGCAGGCCGGAGGGATCGGGGGCGGAACACGCCAGAGCATCATATTGTGCGAGGCGGCCGGGTACGACACGGTTTTTGTGGAAACGGTGGGTTCCGGCCAGGCGGAAACCAGGGTTTCCGACATGGTGGATTTCCTGATGCTCCTGACCCTCCCGGGATCGGGGGACGAGTTGCAGGGGGTGAAACGCGGGGTCATGGAGGAGGCGGACATGGTAATCCTCACGAAAGAAGACGCCCATTCGCCGAAGGCCGTGCGGTTGGGAGCCCGGCACATGAAAACGGCCCTCCGGCTTTTCCCGCCTAAGGAATCCGACTGGACGCCGCCGGTGCATACCTGCTCTGCACAGGAGGAAACCGGGCTGGATATCATCCGAAAGGATCTGGCGGATTACGAGCAGCTTGTCAGAACGTCAGGGTACCTCGAGGCGCGGCGGCGCAGGCAGATCGGCTCCTGGCTGCGCGAAACGTTCGATGCGCGCCTGCTGGAGACGGTGCGGGCGGATGCAGGGGTCAGCCGTTTGCTGGAAGAGTACGAGGAGCAGGCCGCCCGGCACGAAATAGCCGTGACCGCAGCCGTGGACCTTCTGCTGAAGGCGTTTCTGGAAGGGGGAGAAGGCGCGGCCCTCCATTAGCGCCAGCGACACATACAAACAAAAACCACACGGATTAAGCCCGGATCACTATGGAATACACATAATCGGTTGCGTATATAATTAGCGGTGAGGACTCTACGAGTCCGTAACGGAGTGAGCGCAGTCAAGCCGAATCCTTCTGAGAAGCGCGAGGGTCACCCGACCTCGGGCGCGGCGTCGCCTGTTCGAACTCAAGATAGACGGGATGTTTGACAGTTGTTCGTCAGGCTACGCGCCTGCCTCGCCGCCGCAGTACGTGTAATCCGATGACGGGAATGACAAAAGGGTCCGACAAGCTTACGGGGTATATCCCCTGCTTTGGCGCCGTAGCCGGGCCCATGGCGTGCATGCTTGCCGCCTTGTTGCTGGCATGTGCATCTTCGGTGCACGCTCAGGTGGTTCGGGAAGAAGGTTTTCCGGAAAAGGGCGGGAGTGCTTCAGGGGAGTCGGTCAGGGCGCCCGTTGTGCAAGAGGAGTGCGATTCGTTTACGGTTCCTGACGAGTTCGGCGAGGGCTGCGTACCGTGGGAGAGGGAGCCGGCTCCTTTCGGATTCGGTTTTGAGGAGGAAGAAGGATTTCTTTTTCCGGAATCGGCGGGCCTGCCCGATCGGGAGAGTGGACTCGATAGCCATGCGCCCCCTCGTCTGGATTGTCCTGCGGCGGTGTTTCTGGAGGAACTGGAGACGG
>VXPQ01000002.1:51794-59950 GCA_009839485.1 Bacteroidetes bacterium SB0662_bin_6 | reverse complement strand
GGTTCTGGGTGTCAACCGCAGTCTTCGAGGGCAGAACAGTGCTGCGAGCCTGCATAACCAACGGGCGAACGAGCGAGCGCGATATCGACGCGCTCGTCCACACCCTCAAGGCGTTGGCGCCGTCGATTGGAGCACACAGGCGGAATCCGACTTGAGCGTTTCGGAACCTCACCGAACCGATCTCGACTCGTACAGAATACTCGCTGCCGTATCGCCGACGATGGTACGACTGTGGTTCGAGGCGCGCATCCTCTGGACGGCATCGGCCACCTCTCCATGCGGCAGCGTCTGCGTGTGCCGTACATGCTTCACGTAGGCTCCGGAGCACCGGGCCGATCCGGATACACGGGTTGTCGGGCCTGAGATCCACCGTCACTGCCCAGCCATGATCGCGCGCGCCGACCACAACACAGTCGAAGTCGTTGCGCCGAAGACCACTCGGTGCCGACATCGCATAGCAAGGATCGGGTCGATTTCAGCAACAGGAATGGTTACGTTTTACAGAAAGTCCCCATCGATGATCATTCTCGGAGTTCCGCATGAACACGACCGACTACGACCGAATCGAGGCCGCCATTCACTATCTGGCCGGAGGAGCACCATGACGCATCTGCTTCCCACCGACGAAGAGCACCCCTGCACGCCAACAATGACCTCCGTGGAGCCCGCACTGCGAGCGGCCGCCGACCACGCCATCGACTGGCTCGCAGAGATCGACCGGCGGCCGGTCGCCGCCAGTCGCACTCCGCAGGAGTTGCGGCACCGCCTCGACGGCCCACTGCCGGAGAGCTCCTCGGACCCTGTGTCCGTCATCGACGATCTCGTCGCGAACGTGGAGGGTGGACTGCTTGGATGCGCCGGCGGCCGCTTCTACGGATGGGTCATCGGTGGCGCACATCCGGCGGCGCTGGCGGCGGACTGGCTGGTGTCCACCTGGGATCAGAACGCGGCGTTGGCGGCTTGCTCCCCGGCCGAAGCGGTGATCGAGGAGATCGCCGGGCGCTGGGTCATCGAACTGTTGGGCCTTCCCGACCATTCGTCGTTCGCCTTTACCTCCGGCTGCCAACTCGCTCACGTGACGGCGCTGGCCGCCGCCCGCCGTCACCTGCTCCTCGGATGCGGACACGATCCGGAGCGCGAGGGGCTCGGGACCGCCCCCCAACTGCATGTCGTCACGGGCACGCACGGACATCACTCGGTGGACCGGGCGGTGCGGATACTGGGGATCGGATCAAAGCATCTCCACCTCGTGCCCACCACGGCCGACCGGCTGGATGTTCCGGCGCTCGCGGCGTTGCTTACCGAGCTGGAGGGCGCCCCGGTGGCGGTCTGCCTTTCTGCCGGCGATATCAACACCGGCAATTTCGATGACTTCCGGACCGTGATACCGCTCTGTCGCTCGCGTGGCAACACCTGGGTGCATGTTGATGGCGCGTTCGGGCTATGGGCGAAAGTGTCGCCGCATTTCGCCCACTTGCTCGACAGTGTCGAAGGAGCCGACTCGTGGGCGACCGACGCCCACAAGTGGCTCAACACGCCGTTCGATATCGGCTTCGTAGCTGTCCGCCACCCGGAGGCGCATCGCGCTGCCATGAGCGTCCGGGCTCCGTACCTGACCCACGCCGCTACCGCTCGGGATCAAATCGATTGGAACCCCGAGTGGTCTCGGCGCGGCCGAGGTGTCCCTGTGTACGCCGCAGTGAAAGCGCTCGGCCGCCGCGGGATCGCCGAAATCGTCGAGCGATGCAGCGATGCCGCAGCGAACCTCGTAGAGGGCATCGGCTCCCTTCCCGGCGCCGAGGTCCTCTCGCCCGCGGTCATCAATCAGGGGCTGGTGCGTTTTCGGGACCCCGCAGGTTCCGATCACGACGGATTCACCGACCGGGTGATCGCCGCCATTCAGGCCGAGGGCACGGCATGGTTCGGAGGCACCGATTGGCGCGGAATGCGCGCGATGCGGATCAGCGTCTGTTCCTGGGCCACTGGGCCCGGCGATGTTCGAAAGACTGTCGATGCAGTCGAGCGGGTGCTCGCCGCTCTGGAGATCGAGAAGTGAGGACAGTCTTTTCCGCGTATCAACGAGCCTTTATCGCTTGTTTCGCCTGCCGTATCAACAGTTCCTGCACCCCATCCTCTTCGTCCCGTGACGCCGGCTGTCGCTGCACATACCGGCCGTCAGGGCCGAGATCCCAGGCAAGGCGTCGATCCTCGAAATACAATTGCATGATATCCATGCACCGCTGCCGCAATGCAGGATCCTCGACCGGAACGATGGCTTCCACACGATCTTCCAGATTCCTTCGCTGCCAATCGGCGCTGCCCAGGTATACAAGCGGATCCCCCGCATTATGGAAACAGAAAATGCGGCTGTGTTCGAGAAATCGGCCCACCACGCTGCACACCCGAATGTTTTCGCTATAGCCCGGCAAGCCTGGGCGCAAACGATTATGGCCCCGCACGATGATGTCGATCTTCACACCTGCCTGCGATGCCCTGTATAACCGGCGAATCATCCCCGTATCGTCGAGCGAATTCATCTTGGCAATGATACGCCCATTGCCATGCGCCTCGTGATGCGCCATCTCCTGTTTCACGAGTGCGACGAACGTCTTTCGCATGTCCCGCGGCGCCACCAGCAGCTTTTTGTAATGCTGCTCCGGAGCGTATCCGGTCAAAAAGTGAAACAGGTTAATGATGTCGTACCCGATATCCGTCCGGCAAGTGAAAAGCCCTGCATCCGTGTAAAAACGAGCCGTAGTCGGGTTATAATTGCCCGTGCCGATGTGACAGTACGCGCGCAGCCCTTCATCCTCCTCACGAATCACGAGCGTCGCCTTGGCGTGCGTCTTGAGTCCCACAAGGCCATAGGTGACATGCACTCCCGCATTTTCGAGTCGCCGCCCCCATTCAATATTTTTTTCTTCGTCAAACCTTGCCTTGACCTCAACCAGCACGGCCACTTGCTTGCCCCGCTCGGCAGCGTGAATCAGGGCATCGATAATCGGAGATTTTTCGGAGGTGCGGTACAACGTCTGCTTGATGGCCAGCACGCGAGGGTCTTCTGCAGCCTCCTCGATGAATCGCTGCACGCTGCTTCGAAACGATTCATAGGGATGGTGCACAAGGATATCTCCGTTGCGAATGACCGAAAAAATGTCCGGACTGTCCTCGGATTCGCCTTCAAACTGTAACCGCGCGGGTATCACGGGACTAAATGGCTTGTATTTGAAGTCGATCTCATTCAAATGGGCGAAAAATGCACAATCCGAATGATCGATCATACCGGTATTCACATACACATCGTCGGCCGAAAGACTCAATTCGCGCATGAGCAATTCCCGGACACGAGGGGGCATATCCTCCTCGACTTCGAGTCGGACCACCGGGGCGAATCGGCGCTCGCGCAGTTCCTCGGACATCATCTCGATCAGATCGTCCGCTTCTTCCTCATCCCGGCTGATGTCGGCATTGCGCGTAATCTGAAAGGCATGCGCGTGCTCGACTTCCATGCCGCGAAGCAGTTCATGCAGGTTGTGCTGGATAACCTGTTCCAGCGGCACGTAGTGATTAGGCTCTTCCAGCGACACCCACCGCCCCTGACTGGTCGGCACTTTGACGCGGGCAAAGTGTTCAGTGCCGCGCGCGGGATGGTGTAACAGAATGGCCAGCGAGAGGCTCAGATTGGAGATGAACGGGAACGGATGCCCGGGATCTACGGCGAGAGGCGTCAGAATAGGAAAAATGTTGGCCTCAAAGTGCCGGTATAGTTGTTCTTTCTGCTGCCGTGAAAGATCGTCGTAGGACAGAATGCGAATGTTCGCACGCTCGGCCAACTGCGGACGCAACGACCTCTCCCACAGAGAGGTCATGGTCGAGTACATGGGCAACACCGCCTGCCGGATAAGTTGCAACTGTTCGCGGGCCGTCCGTCCGTCGGGAGACAAGACATGCACCCCGGCAGCGTCCTGTCGTTTCAGGCCGCCTACGCGCTTGCGAAAGAATTCGTCGAGATTGCTCGAGGCAATCGACAGAAAATGTACCCGCTCCATGAGCGGGATACGCTCATCGAGCGCCTGATACAACACCCGCCAGTTGAAATCGAGCCAACTCAGCTCCCGGTTGAAGAACAAATGAGGGTGTTTCTCCATGCGGCCCTTCGGGGCCGGACGAGGCGATGTGGCATGCGGTAGAGAAAACACCGGCGCCGCGCCGTTGCCGGAAGATATACTATCTACAAGAACCGAAGTATGGCCGCTCATATCGCTTCAGCGTATGACCTCCCCTTTCTCCAAACGACGCCGCAAGGCTTGTAACTGGATAATGTCCTGTTGATACGTACGAATGTCATCGCCACTTGCCTCAGCCCGGGATTGTTCCTCGGCTGTGCGTGCTATGGCTTCATCCACACGGACAATCTTCAGGCGTTTCATCGCCTGACGCGCTGCCTTTTCAGCGTTTTCATCCAAACGGGGTACGACCACACCTCTTTTTTGCTCCCAGTTTTCCGACGGTTCCTCCTTGCGGACAGCTACCTCAGTAACGAGTTGCTGTACATCCGCACCATAGGCGCCATCAAGAAACGCCTGCCGGTTCACGGATCCGGCCTGGTGTTGCTCGGCAAAACCCTCCACCGTCCGACGCGATGCCCCCGGAGAAAATTCGTTCAGGCTCGTGTTTCCCAGAATGTAGGTAACCATCGGAAGTCCCTGCTCGAACATCAGGCGGATCAATATCTTTTCGGTGGCAAACGTTGGAGAAACGGATGCCCTTGTTCCGGAGGCCTGCCTGCCGGCTTTTCCGGCAAATGCGCCGTCGTTCCGTCTGACGGACCTGCCCGTCGGCTGTCTGCCCGCTCCCGATGACGGGCGCTCTGTACGGCCGGATCGCCGGAATTCCTCACGTTGGCGGGAAGTCGCCATCCGTTCCAGTTCATTATACAAACGACCCTCGGGTACGCTGAACATCTCACTTGCCCGGGGCAGCCAGGCCTCTCGCGTCAGGGCATCGGGTATGCACGCAATGGCCCGCAGTACGGTGCGCATACCGGCAGCCCGTCCTTCAGGAGTGTCGAGCCGCCCGGCGCGGCTATCGGCGCCATGCAACCAGCGCACGAAATCAACCCGGTGCTTTATCAGATAATCGTTTAGAGAGGCTCCTTCCCGCTGCGCAATGGAATCGGGATCCTCGCCCGCAGGAAGTTCCACTACGTAGACGCTCATTCCCTCTGCAAGCACCAGGTCGATAGCCCGCCTCGCCGCCTTTTCACCCGCCCCGTCCGCATCGAACACAAGCACGATACGCTGTGCATAGCGGTGCAGCAATTGTACCTGCTCCCGGGTCAGCGACGTACCGCAAGACGCTACCGCGTTCCGAGCACCGGCCTGATGCAGCGACATCACATCCGTATAACCCTCGACAAGCATCGCCTCTTCCTGCTCCCGGATCACCTGCCGGGCCTGATGCAGTCCGTACAATACCCGCCGCTTGTCGTATACAAGCGTTTCCGGGGAATTGATGTATTTCGGCTGGGGATTTTCTCCTTCGCCGGCAGCATCGTCAAGCACCCTGCCCCCAAAGCCCAGGACTTTGCCCATGTGAGAAAAAATGGGAAACATTACCCGGCCCCGATAGCGATCATAATGCCCCTCGCCGCTTTTCTGCGGAATGATGAGTCCGGCCTGCTCCAGCGTTTCGGGGGATATATGTTTCGCCTCGGCTTCCTTAAGCAATCGATTCCAGCCTTCCGGAGCGTATCCGACGCCAAATTCCCTGATTATCGCGTTCGAATACCCGCGGCGTTGCATATACTCCAGTGCCTTTCGGCCGGAATCGGCCTGGGTCAATTGTCCGTAAAAGAACCGGGCCGCGAAACGGAGGGCGCCATAGACCGCTTCCATGGCGTCGGCTCGCTCGCGGGAGGTTGCCCCCTCCTCCGGCAATTCGATACCTGCTTTTTCCGCCAGGGTGCGCACCGACTCCGGAAACGACATGCCTTCCACTTCCATCACGAACCGGAACACATCGCCCCCCGCCCCGCAACCAAAACATTTAAAAATCTCCAATTCGGGATTCACGCTGAATGACGGCGTTTTTTCCTCGTGAAAAGGGCACAATCCGAAAAAATTAGAGCCTTTCTTCTTCAGGCGCACGTAGTCGCTCACGACATCGACGATATCCGATGCCGCACGTACTTCCGCAATGGTGTCGTCCGAAAAATACATGCCGGTGTGCATGTCTTGAAGAATTCGGGGGGTTTGTGACCGGGAGACTTGCCGGTACCACCGCCATCCCTTAAAATGGGGCAGGGGAACAGGATACGACGCTTCACAGCGCTGGATCCACCCATCTTCATCCATCCGTAAGGCCAAGATACGATTCCACCGTGGAAATTTTCGGGATTGATATCGGCGGTTCCGGAATCAAGGGCGCTCCGGTAGACGTCCGTACCGGTCGCCTCACTACAGAGCGCCTCCGTATACCGACCCCGGAGGGAGCCTCGCCGAAAAAGGTCGCCGCCGTGGTAGTATCCATGCTGGATCACTTCGGCTGGAAAGGTCCGGTCGGTTGCGGTATTCCCGCCCGTGTCAAGCGGGGCGTGGCGCACACCGCCGCAAACATCAGTGACTCCTGGATCGACACGAATGCCGCCAAGCTTTTTTCCAAAGCCTCCGGCCGGCCGTTCGTCATCCTTAACGATGCCGACGCCGCCGCTCTGGCGGAAATGCATTTCGGCGCAGGCCGCGGCCTGAAGGGCGTCGTCCTGATGCTTACCATCGGTACAGGAATCGGGTCGGCGCTCTTCGTGGACAATACCCTGATCCCAAACACGGAATTCGGGCATTTCTGGCTGCGGGGCCGAGTCGCTGAACACTACGCCTCCGACCGGGTGCGCAAGGAGGAAAATCTGGATTGGGAAACCTGGGCTGTGCGCATGCAGGAATACCTGAGCCACCTCGAACGCCTGCTGGATATCGACACGATCATCCTCGGGGGCGGCATCAGCAAGCCCAGTCGGAGCGAAAAATTCCTGCATCTGCTCGACACGAAAGCCGATCTGTTAACTGCTGAACTCAGAAATGAAGCGGGCATTGTGGGAGCTGCCTGGACAGCCCACCGCCTCATTGCAAACACATAATCCGCCTTGCACGAAATGCTTACAGGGATTCCTTTCTGTATATGACTGCTTCCGAACTCGAAATCCGCATCGACGAACTGGCCGGTATGCAGGCGAACGAGGCGCCGCCGGACATCGCGCGGGAGGCCGTAGATGAAACGCTGGCAGCACTTGACCGGGGGATTGTACGCGCCGCGTCACGAAACGAAGATGGCGTATGGACCACGCATACCTGGGTAAAACGCGCCATCCTGCTGGGTTTTCGAATCGGTATCCTCGCCGACTATTCGAACAGCCCTTTTTCGTTCCTCGACAAGGATACGTATCCGCCAAGGGCCTTCGACGCCGCGCATCGGGTGCGCATTGTACCGGGCGGTTCCACCGTGCGAACCGGAGCCTACCTCGCCCCCGGGGTCGTTTGCATGCCGCCCATGTACGTGAATACGGGAGCCTACATAGACGAGAACACCATGATCGATTCCCATGCGCTCGTGGGAAGCTGCGCGCAAATCGGCAAACGCGTCCACTTATCGGCAGCAGCACAGATCGGGGGCGTACTCGAACCGGTCGGGGCGGTACCCGTCATCGTTGAGGACGATGTGTTCGTCGGGGGTGGATGCGGCGTATACGAGGGGTGCCTTATCCGGGCAGGGGCCGTGCTCGCACCGGGGGTTGTGCTTACCGGATCGACCCGCCTCTACGACCTCGTGCGGGAAAATATCATCGGACGCAACGAGCAAGACATCCTCGAAATCCCCGAAAATGCGGTCGTGGCGCCGGGCGCACGCAGCGTTTCGGGAAGCTTCGCCGATCAGCATGGGCTGTCGCTGTACACCCCTGTCATCGTAAAGTACCGGGATCGGAAAACCGATGCGGCCACCGCGCTTGAAGAGATCCTTCGATGAATTTGTTCGATCTCCTTACTGTCTATTTGGAAAAATTAATGAGATGCGAAGTTATGGGATTGGAATCGGGGTATGTTAACTTTTCACTTCTTTTTCGCGTAACTCCGTTTCGCGAACTCCGCTTCACTTCTTTTTCG